>CALFMA010000341.1 GCA_937880065.1 uncultured Ruminococcus sp. | reverse complement strand
CATGGTTACACGTAAGGAACAGCGTGTTCAGCGTGAACCTAACTTTGCTATCGTCGATGAAGTTGACTCTATCCTCATTGATGAGGCTCGTACTCCCCTTATTATTTCAGGCAGAGGCGAAAAGTCAACCGAAATGTATACAATTGCTGATAAATTCGCAAAAACTCTTACTTCTGCAACTGTTATCGAAATTGATGACAAGCAGGATCAGGATACTATAAATGAAACAGCTGATTACATCATTGATGAAAAGGCTAAAACTGCTACTATCACTCAGAAGGGTGTTAAGAAGGCTGAACGTGCATTCCGTGTCGATAACCTTATGGATCCCGACAATATGACACTTCTTCACCATATCAATCAGGCTATCAGAGCTAACGGTATTATGAAGAACGAAATCGACTATGTTGTTCAGGACGGAGAAATTATCATCGTTGACGAATTCACAGGCCGTCTTATGCTCGGACGTCGTTTCAATGACGGTCTGCATCAGGCTATCGAAGCTAAGGAAGGCGTTAAAATCAAGAGCGAATCCAAAACTCTTGCTACTATCACTTTCCAGAACCTGTTCCGCCTTTATACAAAGCTTTCAGGTATGACAGGTACTGCTATGACTGAGGAGGACGAGTTCAAGGAAATTTACAAGCTTGACGTTATCGCTATCCCCACAAATAAGCCTGTTATCCGTATTGACCATAACGATCAGGTTTATACTTCCGAAAAAGGCAAGTATGCTGCTATTATCGAAAAAATTATCGAGTGTAACGAAAAGGGACAGCCTATCCTCGTTGGTACTGTTTCTATCGAGAAATCAGAACTTCTTTCCGCTATGCTGAAGCGTAAGGGCATCAAGCACGAAGTCCTCAATGCAAAGCATCATGCAAAGGAAGCTGAAATCGTTGCACAGGCAGGTAAATACGGTGCTGTTACAATTGCTACAAATATGGCTGGTCGTGGTACTGATATTATGCTCGGCGGTAACGCTGAATTCCTCGCTCGTGCAGAGCTGAGAAAGCGTGAAATCCCCGAAGAAATCATTTCCGAGGCTATCGGTTTCGCTGATACAGACAATCAGGAAATCATCAAGGCAAGAGAGCTTTATCAGGAACTTTACAATAAGTACAATGCTGAGGTAAAGGAAAAAGCTGCAAAGGTTCGTGAGGTCGGCGGTCTGTTCATTCTCGGTACAGAAAGACATGAGTCAAGACGTATCGACAATCAGCTCCGTGGACGTTCAGGACGTCAGGGTGACGAAGGCGAAAGCTGCTTCTTCCTCTCAGTTGAAGATGACCTTATGCGTATCTTCGCAGGCGACAGACTTGAAAATATGCTCAAGGTATTCAATGTTGAAGAAACAATGCCTATCGAGAGTAAATCTCTTACAAAGATTATCGAATCTTCACAGAAGAAGGTTGAGGGACGTAACTTCTCAATCCGTAAGAATGTTCTTAACTACGACGATGTTATGAATACTCAGCGTGAGATTATTTACAAGCAGCGTTCACAGGTTCTTGACGGTGAGGATCTCCATAAGGATATTCTCAAGATGATGGAGGATCTCATTACCTCTACTGTTAATGTGTACCTCTCCGATCAGGACGAGCGTGATACATGGAATATGGTTGGTCTTAAAGAATACTTCCTCGGCTGGCTCATTGACGATGAGGATCTTATCTTTACTAACGACGAACTCCGCAATGTTTCAAGAGAAGATGTTACTAACGCTCTCAATGAAAAGTGCGGCGAAATCTATCAGGCTAAGGAAGAAGAATACGGCAGCGATGTTCTCCGTGAAGTTGAGCGTGCTATCCTCCTTAAAGTTGTTGATACAAAGTGGATGGCTCACATTGACGATATGGAAGAACTTAAGAGAGGTATCGGTCTTCGTTCCTACGGTCAGAAGAACCCTGTTATCGAATACAGATACGAAGGTTTCGAAATGTTCGACGCTATGGTTGAGTCAATTCGTGAGGATACAGTCCGTGCATTGCTTACAATAAGACTCCAGAAAAACGAGCCTCCTAAGAGAGAGCAGGTAGTTGAAATCGACGCTCCTAATGCAGGTGCAGGCGATGGAAGTTTCTCCGAGCAGGCTAAATCCAGCAATATCGGTGACAATGATCCCTGTCCATGCGGAAGCGGCAAAAAGTACAAGAAGTGCTGCAAGCTTAAAGAAAATAAGTAATTCTTTTATCTCGGCTGAAAATTAAAAATAATTATGCGGCGGTTGCGGCAATGGCTTTTCTTCGGAAATTCCGCAGATTATACCAATCCCTAAAATGTTATTAGACAAAGATGATGACAGAAATGCTGTATGTCAAGGAAGACGACGAAAGCATACTGTCTGTATGGTGAGTAAGTCTAACGATGACAGGCAGCATTTATGCCATTAGATTTGTCTACTGTTGTTTTGGGGATTGGTATTACTTAAAGCTCTGCCAATACCGCTGTATTTATGAAACCTATTAACAAAATGCTCTGTTTGACGGAGCTTTATTGACAAAATTTCAAGAGGTGTAATTATGAAGAAAAAGGCAATTCTCTTATTACTGTGTACTGCAATGCTTTCAGGCTGCGGTCGTGTTGATTCCGTTGAAGTTAATGACCAGATGGATCCATTTGAAGTGGAACAGGTAACTGATAACAGCGGTGAAGAAATTGAACTTGTTCCACGTACAACAGCAGCAGACGCAACTGACGGAACTAATGTTACTTCTGATACTACTACAGTTTCAAGAACAGTTACTGTAAACCTTGTAAAGAGAACAAATGTCACAAGCAAAACATCTACTGCCAAGAGAACAACGGCACGTGTTCCGTCAAACACACGTCCTTCAACTACTGCCACTACAACTGCTAATCCTTTGTCAACATCAACAACAACCGGTACCGGTACAGGTACTCTTACAACTACAGTAACAGGCTCAACTGTTTCTACAACTTCCGGAATCACTACTACTGCTACTGCTTCGGAAAATGAAAATCCTACAATTGTAACACGTGATGATATGAGCTGTAACATAACAGAAAGCGGTATCAATGTTATGATTAAGGGTGAGCCTGTACAGAATATTTCTTTTGACACCTCATATATGCTCAAGTCCATTGAGGAAGGAAAACTTGACGCTGAATATCGTCTGAACATTGTTGATCTGGACTTTGACGGCAATTTTGATCTGTTCATTCCAAGTTCTGATGATGAATTCAATGTATACGGCAAATTCCTTCACTACAATCCCATAACAAAAGCTTTTGAAGAATGGCACGAATTTGAAGGCGTTGAAACATATAACACTTCATCTTCGGAAAATGGTACAATTATCTCTGTAACTCGTCAGAGTGCCCTTGAATATGTGGAAATTACAAGACAATGGGATGTAAACGAGGAAACAAATGAAAAAATACTGCGTAAAATTGCGAAAAAGGAGCAGTATATTGATACTGAATCCAACCAGAGTTACATCAAATACTGGAAATACATCGACAATGTTGAAACTCCTGATAAGCGTGAAAAAGTAACTCTTGATGAAAATGGTGAAGTAATCAGCAGAGAAGATGTGACTTGGGCATGATGACAGGTTACAGCACTTTTGCCCGATATTACGATAATCTTACCGCTAATATAGACTATGTAAAAAGGGCTGAATACTTCCACGAAATTATAAAACGCTATAAAAATACCGAAGGCTCAATTCTCCTTGACCTTGCCTGCGGAACAGGCAGCATATCCGAGGAAATGGCTAAAATCGGCTATGATGTAATCGGCGTTGACTACTCTGACGAAATGTTGGGTATTGCCCTTGATAAGAAATTTGACAGCGGACTCAATATCCTTTATCTTTGTCAGGATATGCGAAAGCTTG
>CALFMA010000340.1 GCA_937880065.1 uncultured Ruminococcus sp. | reverse complement strand
CAGTTGTGGTTGTAGTGGTAGTTGTAGTTGGCTTTGCAGTTGTAGTTGTAGTCGTTGTAGTTACTTCAACATTAGGAATATCCTCGCCGTAATTCCATTCAGCAATTTCAGGATATACAAGATGTGTTGCATTGTAATCTGTATTCTCTGTATGCTTTTCAAAGAATTCATCAGAGCCTTTGAGGAAGTAATCATAAATAATCTCAATTCCGAAATCACCGTCATAATCGTCCCATGTAGAGTCGATTGCATACCAGTATCCGTCCTCCAGCTGCACGTAATTCCACATATGTGCAACCTGCTCCGTCGGATCATAATTTCCGAAAATACAAACAGTTGGAATTCCTATTTTATCGGCAAGGATTTTTAATCCCTTTGAATAGCCCTCGCATACCGCACCGGGAATAAGCAAAGCACTAAGTGCCGAACCCGAAAAACGTCCGCCTGTGTCATAATCGGTAAAATAGCATATACTGTCGTGAATGGAAAGAAGCTGTTCTGCTCTCGTTTCGCCCTCTATAACGTAATTTTCCACAACTTCTTCAAGCTGTGCCTTGTATTCGTTAATCTGTTCAAAGGACTCAAATCCCGCATATGCAGCAGGCTGGAAGCTTATTCCGTCAAAATAGCAGGTATATTCCCCTGTAAGCCAATTTCTGCTTGACTTAAAGCCAAGGGGTGCAACTCCAACATTATTCTGATCAAGCCAGAAAACCCATGGCGTATCGAAGGACGAAGCTTCCATTCCGCTTGCACAGGCGTTGAACACTTCATTGAAAAAGTCAGAACCCTGCTCGGTGGAAAGATTTTTCGTCTTGAATGTCACAGGTTCGGGCAGCATTACTTCAAAAGCGTCAAGTGAAGGCTCTACAAGCTTATTGAAAGCGTCATAAACCGCCCTGTTATTAGCGTCAAGATGTGCACCGAGGAGATAGTCCTCGATTTCGTCATCTGCAAGAATTTTCGGCATATATGATGTATTGAAACTCATTGATTCCGTATCGCCGAAAGTGAAAACAAGTTCTGATTGGTCAATTTCAACTGTTTCATAGCAAAATCCCGATACAGGAACAGTACCCATTAAAAGGGAAAGTGATGTAATGGCAGCCGTCACGGCTTTTAGTGTATTTTTCATTTTAACAACCTCCGTTCTGATTTTTCACGTACTATTTATCTATATTTCCAATTATAAAAAGAAAACCTTGAAATAATCTTAATATTACAAAAAAACAGCGTTTGTTTATATTATTTTATATAAATTGCTTTAATTTTATTATACGATAAAAAAACAAAAATGTCAAGCAATTTATCGAAAAAAATGAGAGAAAGTGAGAAAATAATGAGTAGAAATGGGATATATAGTATGGTACAATGAAAATGGCTAAGGGTGATAATATGCCCTAAACATAATTTTTGGGGTTTTGAAAATAAGGAAAGTTAGCTCAAATAGCGTAGGCGCTATGTGTATCCGAAAATTTGTCTAACTTTTTGGGTGATTCAAAATAGTTGCGGGCGATT
>CALFMA010000339.1 GCA_937880065.1 uncultured Ruminococcus sp. | reverse complement strand
TCATTTTAAACTATTATAACAAATTTTTATCCATTTTGCAAGGGATTTTTGAAATTTTCAACGCTTTATACTAATCCCCTTAACTTGAATAGACAAAAGTCTATTTGAGTTTAGCCGCCAGAGGCGGCGTAGGAGATTTCACAAAACCCGTGGGATTGCGTCAGCGCGGAGGCTGCTCTCCCCTTTCCTGAAACCGCAGAAAGCCGTCATATTGGCAAGGTTGTTTTCCGATGGTCGAAAAAATAAAATTTTTTTTGAAAAAAAGCTTGACAAAGGAATATGGTTGTGCTATAATAATTAAGGTCGCTGATGTGGCACAGGTGGTAGCGCAACGCCTTGGTAAGGCGTAGGTCACCGGTTCAAATCCGGTCATCAGCTCCAGCGCAGCGTCTGCGCTGTTGGACGCATTTGAAAGTCTCCCTTTTTGGGAGACTTTCTTTTTTGCGGAACGGTGCGGTTTATCGCATGATTCCTTTGCTTCGCAAGCGGAATCATCGCTATTGGTGGTTTTTTAAACCGAAAGTCATTTAATCTAAATCAGTTCATCTTTACAATGGCAACCCCCTAAGGATAGACATCCTTAGGGGTTTTGTATCTTTGTGAACATTATTCAATCACTTTTTCCTGAACCTGCCAGGTGTCACCCCATATTTTTTCTTAAAGGAACGGTTGAAATACGACAGATTCTCAAAACCACATGCAGTAGCAATGTCCAGAATATTTGTGTCGGCTGCGAGGAGCATCCGTGCGGCAATCTCCAAACGAAAATCATTGAGATAGGCAATAAATCCCACACCCATACTTTCCTTGAAAAATTTCATAAAATATGATTTACTGTAATAACAAACTCCTGCTATATCCTCTATGGTAATCGGTTCAGCATAATGCGACTCAACATAAGAAAGAATTGTTTTGAGCTTTTCCAGCTGTTTTCGTGGCGGTCTATTTTCATAGACACTACACTGTGTATGCAGATGATATAACAGCAAATACAGATGCCCCTTAACTGCAAGCTGGTATCCTTCTGGTCTGCTATCACAGAGTAGGTCAAGCTGTCCAATTGCTTGTGCCATTTCATTGTATCTGCTATCATAGGTTCGGATTACAGCTGAAACATCAATAGCCGCTGAAAACATGAGCGACAGAAAGTTATCCCAGCAAAGATCGCAGCCTCCGGAACGCAGGAAAGACGGCTTGAACAGGATATTTTCATATTCCATCGCATTGTTCCCCAGCTGTCGGATGGCATGCAGTTGTCCGGACATCACAAAAACAATATCGCCCATCTGCACTTCGTATTCGGTCAGATCAACCGAAATAATACCCATTCCCTTTTTGATGACAATGATCTCCGCTTCCTCATGCCAATGCATATTCACAGCAGAAAAATCTAACGGAATGGAACATAGATATGTATTATATGGAAATTCCGGAGAAGTGTGACTTTTGTCTTCATGATAGATTTCGTAATTTGTCAGGTTCAAAAATAACACTCCTCTCAAAAAAAGATAGTATTGTGCAAAAAATAAGCCGTATGATGCAAGAAAAAATCGTAAAAATGTGGTACAATATAAGCATACCAGTGATATAAAATCCATACAAAGGAGAAAATTATATGAATTTAAATGAATTGCTTATATCAGCTTATGGCAAATCCATAAGCGAATGCAGTAATGCAGAAATTTACGCTGTCTTGCTGAAGGAAACTGATGCGATGGCATCTCAGAAATGCCACGCCTCCGGCAAAAAGAAGCTCTATTATATTTCCGCAGAATTCCTGATCGGAAAGCTTCTTTCCAACAACCTCATTAATCTCGGCATCTATGAGGATGTAAAAGCACAGCTGGCAGCTGTCGGAAAAGATCTTTGCGACATCGAGGAGATCGAACACGAACCCTCTCTCGGCAACGGCGGTCTCGGACGACTTGCAGCCTGCTTCCTCGATTCTATCGCAACTCTTGGGCTGAATGGTGACGGAATCGGACTGAATTATCACTTCGGACTGTTTCGGCAGGTATTCGCAGACAATGCTCAGACAACCATTCCCGATCCGTGGCTTGACGGACACAGTTGGCTAAACCGTACAGAAATCACATATCCTGTGAAATTCCGTGATCTTGAAGTTACTGCAAGACTTTATGAAATCCATGTTACAGGTTATAGCAGCGTAACTAATAAGCTTCGTTTGTTTGACATTGAGAGTATAGATGAATCTATTATAAATGAGGGCATTAATTTCGATAAATCAGAAATCGCAAAGAATCTTACGCTGTTTCTTTATCCCGATGACAGCGATGAAGCAGGCAGACTCCTGCGCATTTATCAGCAGTATTTCATGGTATCCGCAGGGGCGCAGCTGATTCTTGATGAATGTACTGCAAAGGGATGCAATCTCTACGACCTGCCGGATTATGCGGTGATCCAGATCAATGATACCCACCCGACCATGGTCATTCCCGAACTGATCCGCCTGCTGATGGTGGAGGGCATGGAT
>CALFMA010000338.1 GCA_937880065.1 uncultured Ruminococcus sp. | reverse complement strand
GTGTACTGCTGAAACCTTACCCGAAGCAGCATTGACGGCTGTTGCTCTTGCAAACTTACTTGTTTTGGAACTTAAAAAAGTGGAGGATATTAAAAATGAAACGAAAGATAACGATTGAAGATAACGGACAGGATGTCCTTTGGTTCGTGACCGATGAGAACGATAAGGTTGTAGATGCCGGACCGTATCAGAGAAGTGTTTGGGTGGGTGCTTATATGCCCTCGGATATGTTGAAGGTGGGCGAGCCTTGCCCGATACACAACCCACCTGTGATAAACTTCGGTTACCTGAAACACAAAGTAGAATCAATAACGGAATTGCAATGAAACTGAAAAGAGCTTACAGCCCTGTGGAGATACAGAATATGAACATCCCGACTTTCGACTTTACGGGAGCCTGGGAGGATTCATTGGGGCGACCTGCTAAAACAGGTACTTGGATTATATGGGGACAGCCGGGCAACGGCAAGAGCTCTTTTGCTATGCAGCTTGTGAAGTACCTGTGCAAGTTTGACAGGGTTATTTATGACAGTCTCGAGGAGAGTACCGGCAAGTCGTTGCAGATGTCGCTGAACAGGCACAATATGGAGGAAGTGAACCACAAGTTGCTTATATTGGACCGAGAGTCTATGGCAGAGCTCAGCGAGAGATTGAGCCGGAAGCGGAGTCCGGGCATCGTGATAATTGACAGCTTCCAATATTCGGGATTGACATACCAAGGCTACAAGGAACTGAAAGAGAAACACTCGAATAAGCTGCTAATCTTTATAAGCCACGCCGAAGGGGTACGCCCCGAAGGTCGTATTGCGAAAAAGGTTGAATACGATGCTGATGTGAAGATTTTTGTGCAGGGTTTTAAGGCTGTATGTAAAAGTAGATTTATGGAAAAACCGGGTGTCCCTTTCACTATTTGGGAAGAGGGCGCTGCTAAATGTTGGATTGGCGATGGGATTACTTGATTATTGTGCAGGCAAGGAGGTATTCCAACTTCTGGTTAAGGATTTTGATACTCGCTCGGTGGTCGATGAGTGGGTTGCCCGACGGATTGAAACCGACTTGCGTATTCGTAAGGCAAAGACACGAGGCTTTCGAGTGGTAGAGACAACAGATGTGTTATTTGCGAACTATGTTCGGACACACTTTAAGGATTGTAAAGTAAACATTAAAAAGATTGGGTAAAATGGTAATTTTAGAAATGAATGAAAACGGTCACAAATGGGAGAAACAGAACCTCGTGACGATAAACTCAAGCAAAGGGGGCTATGATTTATATGTTTGCGCTCATTGTGGCATACAGGGGAAATCCTATGCCCCGGGATTTATTGAGATTGCCGAGAAATACAGAAACAAGGCGATGGGTTGCCCTAAGTGCGAACGAGGAACTGTGGTGCGAGTAGTTAGATGTGGTGCTTTCGGTAAGGAATTTGAGGCTCTTGTGCCTGGCAGTCTGCATACGGTTGTACCACCACCTCCAGGGCAGGATAATAAGCGCGGTGAGTGGGTTATGGGGGCTACTGAACCGGTGCTGTTGCTCTTTAGGGAATTTACTTACGTTGATTAATGAGATATGCGTAAAATGCGAATTCTCCATTTAGTTCTGAAACGGCGCTGGTACGAAATGATTGAGCGTGGGGAAAAGACCGAGGAGTACCGCGAGATAAAACCATATTGGACAAAGCGAATAGGTCTCTATGATGCTGTAAAATTTTCCTACGGATATACAAAACGTACTATGATGTTTGAGTGTAAAACTATCTCGGTAGGTAAAGGTCGTAAGGAATGGGGAGCACCCGACTCTGATGTCTATATAATCAAATTGGGTAAGAGAATTAAATAACAAACTAAAAACGAATGATTATGGCTGAACTGAAATATGGCGTATGCCAAAATTGCGGTTGCACAGATAACAACCCTTGTTATAATCCGAGTGCCGGGTACTGTTGGTGGGTAGATGACACTCATACATTGTGCAGCCATTGTGCAGAACCGACCATTGCGAATGATCCGGAAACGGTACATTGTGTCAATACTGACAATCCTGAAATAACTCGTATATGTGAGCATTGCGGTGAGGAGTTTGTGCTTAATGAGTTTAATATGAATGCTCCATATGCAATGTGCGATGAGTGTTATGATAACTACCTAATTGAGAATGATTAATTATGTCATACCTTGACCACACAAGACCGTACAACGGCAAACCATTGGAATATACATTGTGCCTTACTGTTGATGAATGCAAATTACTATTACCGGTAATGAAAACAGCCTTAAAAAGGCAACAGAAGTTATACGAAAAATATAGGGATATTCAGGATAGCGGCGAGGCTACAACGCGACAACAAACAGCACTTATGGATGCTGAAGCTGGTGTAGCGTACCTTGAAGATGCTGTAGAAAAAGCACAGGAACTAATAAAACTATTTGAAAAATGAGTCAGCAGATAACAAACTTTGCCCGGTTTTATGCAACATTCAACCGCCTGGAGTACCGGGGCGATAAAGAGGAACTGAAGCAGCTGATGGTGCTTCGCTTTACAAAAGACAGGACGTCCAGCCTCCGCGAAATGACACAGTCCGAATATATGGAGCTCTGTAATGCTATTGAGCAGATGGCCGGTACCGCATTACACGAACAATATGTGAAACTGAAAAAGAAGAAACGAAGCGCAGTGTTGCACCAGATGCAGATATATGGAGTGGACACAACGAGCTGGGAGATTGTAGATAGGTTCTGCCTGAACCCTCGTATAGCTGGGAAACAGTTTCGCTACCTTGAAATAGAAGAATTGGAACAGTTATACAAGAAACTAAAAATGATGATTAAAAAACACAATGAACAGTAACTTTTAATTTTTGAG
>CALFMA010000337.1 GCA_937880065.1 uncultured Ruminococcus sp. | reverse complement strand
GTGCAGAAATTCGAACATAACCCTGAAGCACTCCGTGATGCCGGAATTGCCTACGCTATCGACCAGATAATTGACCTTGCGGCAGGAGATGTTGACGGAATTCATCTGTACACAATGAATAATCCCTACGTTGCGCAGAAAATCAGCGAGGCGGTTTCAGGAGTTATTTCCGTATGATTCAGCTTGGGGAAATTTCCAAAGCCGAAGCGGCACGATATATGGGCATTCGCACCGTCCCCGATGAAAAAACGGCTGAACTGCTTGACCGCTATGAAAAAATAGTTCGCAGCCGTCTTATGCCTGCATACGTGTGGAGAGAGTCACAGCTGACTTTTTCGACGGAGGGAGTGTATCTGTCGGGTTTATCTGTTCCCCTTACAGGAAAGAGTATACAGAAGCTTCTGACGGGCTGTGAGAGGGCGGTAGTCCTTGCAGCTACGGCATCGGCTGCGGCTGACAGCCTTATTCGGCAGGCGGCAGTTTCGGATATGGCAGGGGCAGTTGTGGCTGACGCTCTTTGCAGTGCGGCAATCGAGCAGGTGTGTGATATTGCGGAAACCGAGATTTTCGGGGATATGCCGAGGGAAAACCGCACATACCGTTTCAGCCCCGGATATGGGGATTTGCCCATAGAATTGCAGAAAAATCTACTTGATTTTCTCAATGCACAGCGGCGGATAGGGTTAAGCTGCACCGACAGCCATATGCTCACCCCAACCAAATCGGTAACAGCAATCATTGGAATTAAATAGTAATCAAGACCGTCCGTGAATAAAATACGGACGGTTTAATTTTTTTAGTTGAAACGTATAAAACATTAAAGATATTAAGAATGCATTTAAAAAAGATTACTAAATTTCGCCCTATTCTATTATGTAAAATTACTATTGACAGCAGAATAGAAAAAATGTTATAATATAAAAAAGGTATTATGCGTAAATTATTTGCCAAAAGGAGTATAAAATGAAAAAAGTTAGGGCGATTTCAGCTTTTATTTTAGCTTTGACAGCCGTTATTTCTGCAACAGGTTGCAGTAATGGCAAAGAATCATCAAATCCTTATGCCGATGTTGATGTGTCTGCCGATGTGCGAAATAAAATAAAGGAAAGTGTAATGACCACCGACCTTTTGCCTGATACAGAGCTTGAAAACAAAACCATAAAATGGCTTGCTACGTGGGATATAAACCCCGATGTTACGGGCAAAAATAAGCCTACAGAACTTGTTGCCTTTGAGGAAAAATACGGCGGAAAAATCGAATGGATTCAATGCGAACACGGCGACCGCTATGAAAAACTTGCACAGATGATTGACAGCGGCGACGGAGTTGACTTTTTCTATGCAGGTGATAAGGACGCATTCCCAAAGGGTGCGATCAGAGGTATGTTCGTTCCTGTTGATGAATATATCGATTTCAGCTCACCCTTGTGGGAAGATGTACAGGAGATAAACGACAGTCTTGTGTGGAATGACAAACATTATTGCGTAATCACACAGACTACAGGTGACAATGTTGCCTGCGTTTACAATAAGAAAACCGTGGAGGAGGCAGGTCTGACTGACCCTGCGGAGTTGTATGCCAACGGCGAATGGACTTGGGACGCTTTCCACGATATGCTGAAAAGCTTTGTTGATGTGGAAAATGAAAAGTTCGGCATTGACAGCTGGTGGTATGAGTTTGGTCTTATGGCAACTACAGGCGTTCCTGCCGTCGAGGTGCAGAATGGAAAGCTTGTGAGCAATATCAGCCACCCTGCAATTGAAAGAGTTCAGAATTTTATGTATGACCTCTACTCATCGGGCAGTATTGCCATTGGTGTTGGCGATTACGGCTGGGACTCACATCCCGAATATATCGGTGAGGGTAAGCTGCTTTTCTATCCTGTGGGACTTTATGAGTTCTATATGGAAAAGGAAAAGTGGGTTGGCAAATACGGCGAGGACGTTGGATTTGTGCCAATGCCGAGAGATCCCGATGCTGATGAATATTATATCCCCGTTGGTATGGAGGCTTACTGCTTTGTAAAGGGCGGACAGAACCCTGAGGGAGTTGCACGTTATCTTGACTGCAAGAGATTTGCAATTCTTGACGAAACAACAAGTGAGCTGGGCGACCAGCAGTTCCGTGACGACTACGGCTGGTCCGAGGAAATGATTGAAATGAAAAACAGTATGCAGGAACTTGCAAACGACAATCCCTTTATTGACGTGTCAACAGGCGTTTCTGCTGACTGTGGAGAACTTCTTGATAATCAGCTCAGAAGTTCCACAAGAGGAATTCCATGGAATGAAACATACGACTCAATTTATGCAACTCTTGATATAATGCTTGAAGATGCAAATAATAATTCAATAGAAGATTAACAATACTACTACATACTACGAGAGGAGGGCGTGAATATGAAAAAGGTTCTTGTAACCGGAGGATGCGGTCTTATTGGTCAGCACATATGTTCAGGTCTGCTAAAAAAAGGATATGAGGTTATTGCGGTAGATGCCAAGGAGGGCTTCTACAATACGGGTAAGCTTCACTATAGCTTTATACAGAGCGAAATAACCGACAAAAACAAGTATTCGGAAATTTTTGATAATAACGAAATTAACATTGTAATTCATGCGGCTTGTACGGTGGATAACGATTTAGGCCCTATTGTTACGGAAAAAGAGGTAAACGACTCAAAGGCTTGTGATAAGTTCATTTACAGATATGCTATGACAACCGATTCTGTGGAGAAATTTGTACTTGTAAGTACAGACAGAGTGTATGAGTTTCCCAAAACCCGTGAGCCTATCCGTGAGGATGCGGATATAAAAATTACTTCAAACTATGCGGCTATGAAATACGCATCTGAAAAGGCTCTTATTTCTGAAATGCAGCACCACAAGGACGTTATGGTTTGCATTACACGTGTTGCACCTGTGTATACATTGAATTTTACTGATAATCTCGTGGCGAAGCTTACCGACCCAAAGGACGGCACAAAGTTTGTTTACGGCAAGGGACAGTATGGTTTCCAGTTCTGCTGTGTTCACAATCTTGTTGATTTCATACTTTGCTTTGTAAAGAATGCAGAGGATATGCAGTTTGCAGGAATTTACAACGTCTGCGACAAAATGGCTACAACAGCGGCAGATATAATTTCCTTTATGCGTGAGCATCACTCTCTTGGAACTGTTTTGCAGAAAACTCCGGGCGGTGCATTATCAAAAATCAAGGGTATTTTCGGTGGAAATAAGGACGAAAAGACAAATTACCGCTATCTCGACCTGAGTAAGTTGGAAAATAACAATCTCCTTGACAACACAAAGGCGAAAAAGCTTGTTAATTTCCGTTGGGATATTCATAATACGAAGTAACAAAAAAGAGGACTTTTTCGAGTCCTCTTTTTCATTCCGCCACAACAACGTAGTTGTCGGCGGCATTTTCTTTTGTAGCGTGTTCGGTAACATTCAGCACCTTGACTTTAAGGGGGCGAGTTCCCATATTGATTTCGATAATATCGCCCACTTTTACATCATAAGATGCTCTTGCAACCTTGCCGTTTACCACGATTTTTTCAGCATCGCAAGCCTCATTTGCTACGGTGCGGCGTTTTATAAGTCGTGTAACTTTCAGATATTTGTCTAATCTCATAATATTCTCCTTAATGAAAAAGGGCAGGAATACCTGCCCTATTATCATAATTAATTACTTGTTAACAGCTTCCTTGAGTGTCTTGCCGGGCTTGAAGCCTGGAGCCTTGCTGGGAGGGCATGTCATTTCTTCCTTAGTTCTGGGGTTGATGCACTTCTTCTCGCCTCTCTGACGAACTTCAAATGTACCGAAACCAGTGATAGAAACCTTATCTCCGTTTACGAGAGCCTCAGAAATAGCAGCGATTGTAGCGTCAAGAGCTGAAGCAGCGTCCTTCTTTGTGCAGTTAGCTTTATCTGCAATTGAATTGATGAGTTCTGTTTTAGTCATTTTTGTTTTCCTCCATAAATATACATTTATATTTTTTTATATAATCAGAATGTTATTCTGACATATTCTTAGCTTTGCCCCAGTATACGTCAAGCTCCTCAATGGGCAGCTCTTTCATATCAAGGGAATCATTTTTTACAAGCTCCTCCGTAACAGCGAAACGCTTTATGAATTTATCTGTAGATGCACGGAGTGCCTGTTCTGCGTCAATTCCGAGATGACGGGCAGCGTTTACACAGGAGAACAGCAAATCGCCCAGTTCTTCCTCCATATTTGCCTTGTCATTGTTCTGTATAGCCTTGTCAAGTTCAGCTTTTTCAGCGGAAATACAAGCCACAGCGTCCTCGGCACAGCGGAAATCCATACCTGCTCTCATAGCACGTTTTCCCACCTTTTGTGCTCTCATAAGAGCAGGGAGGGTACTTGCCACGCTTTTGAGTGTATCGGTATAAGTTTCCTGTCCTTTGGTTTCCATTTTAATGGAATCCCAGTTTTTAAGCACCTCATCAGAGGTATCGGCAATAACTTCGCCGAAAACGTGAGGGTGGCGTATAATAAGCTTTTTGCAAACTTCGTCGCACACTTCATCAAAGTTGAAGTTATTCTGCTCCTCCTCGATACGTGTGTGGAAAACCACCTGCAAGAGAACATCGCCCAGTTCCTCACGGAGGAGAGCTGTATCTTTAAGGTCGATAGCCTCAAGCACTTCGCAGGTTTCCTCCAGAAAATCACTTCTAATGGATTCGTGAGTCTGTTCCTTATCCCAAGGACAGCCGCCCTCGGAACGGAGCAGTCTTACAATGTCCAGCAAATCTCCGATAGAATAATTGTCTTTCTGCTGATATTCAACCATAGAAAAAAAGCACTCCTTAATAATACAATATATTGCCGAAAAAAGCAAGTTATTTTTTACAATTTCGTATCAATTGCAGAATATTCGGCGATATGTAGTTTAATTTTGTACACTTTAACGAGATAACGCAGTACATTAACCTCTGTCAACAAAGCCTATCTTGCGATAAACCTTGGTGAGAGTACGCTGTGAGTAGCGGAGAGCCTTTTCGGCACCTGCTGTATAGCACTCTTTGAGGTATGCCTTATCCTGAATAAGACGTGCGAATTCATTGCGTACAGGTTCAAGGTGGTCAGCAACAGCCTCACCAACAGCAAGTTTGAAATCGCCGTAGCCCTTGCCTGCAAATTCAGCCTCGATAGCGGCGAAATCCTTGCCTGTAACGCTGGAATAAATAGTCATAAGGTTATTTATTCCGTCCTTGCCCTCACGGTATACAACTTCCGCTTCGCTGTCAGTAACAGCACGTTTGCACTTGCGGATAATTGTATCCTTATCGTCAAGAATGAGAATACAAGCATTGGGGTTTTCGTCGGATTTGGACATCTTCTTTGTAGGCTCCTGAAGTGACATAACCTTTGCACCAATTTCAGCGATATAAGGCTCGGGAACTGTGAAGAATTCGCCATAACGCTGATTAAAACGCTGTGCGATATTTCTTGCAAGTTCAAGATGCTGTTTCTGGTCAACGCCAACAGGAACTAAATCCGCATTGTAGGCAAGAATATCCGCAGCCATAAGGGAGGGATATGTGAAAAGTCCCGCATTTATATCATCGGGGTGCTTTTGGCTCTTGTCCTTGAACTGTGTCATACGGCTCAATTCGCCGTACTGTGTATTACAGCACAGAACCCAGTTAAGCTCTGCGTGAGTTTTAACGTGGCTCTGAATGAAAAGTATGGACTTTTCAACATCAATTCCGCATGCCATAAGAAGTGCATAGGAATTGAGAGTATTCTGGCGGAGCTTTACAGGGTCCTGACGAACGGTAATTGCGTGCATATCAACAACGCAGTAGATGCAGTTGTACTCGTCCTGGAGAGGTCCCCAGTTGCGAACAGCACCGATATAGTTACCTAAAGTGAAAGTACCTGTAGGCTGAATTCCGCTGAATATAAGCTTTTTATCTTCCATTTGTGAGAAAACTCCTTAATCAGTTGTTGCCCTTGTTTCTTGCAAGTTCGTCCTTGAGCTGGCAGCTTCTCAGCTCGTTGAGAACCTTCTGATAAAGCACGTATACGTTACGCTTTTCGGGCTGGTCCTCGGGGATAATTCCGGGAGCAAATTCAGTCTTGTATACACCGCTCTTTGTGAGGAGGAATACATTGTGAACTCTGCCTCTTGGGAGGTCGAACTGAGTTGTCTTTTCGCACTTAGGAAGCATTGTATTTGATACAGCTACGAGGTTGTGAGCTGCCTGAACGAGAGTTCTGTATTTCTGTGATGCACCTGTGTACTCGCCGCCGTTGTTGAAGTAGAGGTTAGCAGCACCGTTGATGAAGCAAACCATTGTGGAGAGTACGTTGTTGGGCATAGGAATGTCGATTACAACGCCGTAAACGTCATTCTTTCTGAAATTTCCCTTGAAGAAGTCAATAGGGAAGTTGAGAGCCTGATTTCTTGTCATCAGGTATTTCTGTGTAACTGGGTATCTATCTACTGTAGCCATGGTAAAAAATTCCTTTCAAATATGTTTTCCTTGTTTAAGGGGTTCTCTTAATCTAAAATATCTTTTGTCATTCCTGCTAACTTTTCCATACCTTCAATAATCTGTTCGTTGGTAGGAGTTGAGTAGTTAAGGCGGAATGAGTGACTTACATCGCTTTCGGAAATGCTGAATGAATTTCCGGGAACGATAGCAACCTTATATTCCTGAACGGCTCTTGTGCAGAATGCGTTCATATCGCAGTCATCGGGGAGAGTACACCAGATGAACAAACCGCCCTCGGGCTTAACATAAGTAATCTTCTTTGAGAAGCCGTTGTCGATATAGCTGCACATAAGTTCGCACTTTTTGCGGTAGATTTCACGGAGCTTGTTGAAATGTGCCTCACGGTCAACAGTTGTCATAAAGCGGTGTGAAACAACCTGTGCCCAGATGTTTGAATGAACATCTGAAACCTGCTTGCACACAACCATTTTCTGAATGATTGGAGCAGGTGCGGAAACGAAGCCTGTTCTGAATCCTGATGAAATAAGCTTTGAGAATGTAGAGGAGTAGATAACACGTCCCTCTGTATCAAGGCTTTTGATTGCGGGAATATTTTCCCCTGCAAAACGGAGTTCACCGTAGGGGTCATCCTCTAAGATAATGAAATCATAGCGGCAGGCGAGTTCATAAACTGCCTTACGCTTTTCCCAGGACATCGTGCGTCCTGTGGGATTCTGGAAATTTGGGATAAGGTAGAGGATTTTCACATTGGGCTGTGTTTTCAGCGCATCTTCAAGCTTGTTGAGGTCAATTCCGTCGTCTTCCATTTCAATTCCCACAAGATTTACATTGTAGGAACGGAAAGCGTTGAGTGAACCGATGAAGCTTGGTGATTCGCAGAGGAGAGTATCGCCCTCGTTGAGAAGCACCTTGCAGGAAAGTTCATTAGCCTGCTGACCGCCCGATGTAACGATAAGGTCATCGAATTCCTTATGGAAACAGTTCTTCTCAGTCATCCAGCCTTTAAGGAAATCACGGAGAGGAGTATAACCCTCTGTGATATTGTACTGGAGAGCAAGAACTGGGTCATCACGGAGAAGTTCAGCTGAAAGTTCAGCGATACGCTCTGTGGGGAATGCCTCTGGAGCAGGATTTCCTGCCGCAAAGGAAATAACTCCGGGAACAGAAGTAAATTTAAGAATTTCTCTGATAGCCGATGCCTGTAATCCTGTTACTTTATCGGAAAATTTATATTCCATTGGGTATCGTCCTTTCTATAAATTGTATAATTATCATATTATGATTATGAATAAACAGACAAGCAGTATATTCAACTTATATTATAACACATAATTTCATTTTCTGCAACATATATTTTATAAAAAATGCAAAATTTTTCATTTCGGGAGCGTTGTTTATTGAAAAAGCAGAATTTTATAAAGGCATCGGTGATACTTATGGTGTCGGCGGTGGCAGCAAAAGCCCTTGGGGCGGTGTTCAAAATTCCCCTTACGAATATGCTCGGGGGAGTGGGAATGAGTTATTTCAGCTGTGCATACAGCATATTTCTGCCTGTCTATGCCTTTTCGGTAACTGGATTATCCACGGCTGTAGCGACAATGACCGCAAAGAGCCACACATTCGGAATGGAGGAAAATATCCGCAGAATAAGACGGACGGCACATATTATCTTTTCCCTTGTGGGAATTGTGGGAAGTCTGCTGATTTTTCTCCTTGCAAAGCCTTTCAGCTATATTTCATCGGGGGGAGGTGAGGCTGCACTTGCCGTTGCAATGATAGCTCCCTCGGTATTTTTCGGCTGTGTTACGGCAGTTGAACGTGGATATTACGAGGGAATGGGCAATATGTACCCCACAGCAATTTCGCAGGTGGCAGAGGGCATAATCAGAGTTTTTGCAGGTCTTTGGCTGTGCGGATATGTATGCAGTCACGGTGAAGAATTTCTCCGATATTTCCCCGAAATAGGCGATATAAGAGCATTGGCGGCAGCGGCGGGCATTGGGGGAGTTACCCTTTCATCGGTGGGGGGATTTCTCTTTTTTGCGGTTATGGGAATTTTTTCGGGGCGGAAGAAAAAAGAGGGCGGCAAGCTTACCTGCAAATCCTCGGAAATCGCAGCGGAGCTTGTAAAAACCTCATTTCCCATAGGTGCAGGCTCACTTGTGACAAATCTTACGGCTATAATTGATATGGCAACCATAATGGGCTGTATCGCTCTTTTCGGCTATGGCGGCGAATTGCCTGCGGGAGTGGAAAACGGCGATATTCCGCAATTTGTCTATGGTTCGTTTTCGGGAATTGCTCTTACGGTGTTCAACCTTGTTCCCTCGGTTACAAATATGCTTGACGTATATAGTGTAACAGTGACAGGCAGCACCGATCATTTAGGTCAGCAGCTTTTACCGTTTTATAAAGCGGGCGATACTGTGCAGATAAAGCTGCATAATATCACCTGCGCAGGACTATACGTTTATCTTGACAACGGTACACTATCATATGTCGGGTATGATG
>CALFMA010000336.1 GCA_937880065.1 uncultured Ruminococcus sp. | reverse complement strand
TAACGCCAGCAGGAAGATCGCTGATTTCAAATACAATCATATTACCCTTGTGACCGTTGGACTCTGTGAAGAAGTCCATGTAGTTATCGCCGCTTGGATCGTACTTTACATCAGTACCCTTAACAATGAAGTCGCTCTGAACAGCATATTTATTAGCAGCACCGTCTACAACATCCTCCATACTAACATTAGGCTGCACAGCGGATACTCCGCCGGCAGCACTAACATTAAAGGATGAAGCAAATGCACTTGTTACAAAAGAACTAGCCATTAAGACAGACGTTACTGCTGAAAGCAGTTTCTTCATTTGTGCATTTCCTTTCCGAGCATTTCGCTCTATTTAATTGAATAAGGAACGTGTTTCTTAATTACTTAAGATCAGCAGCTGTACACTTACCGTCACTGATTGTTACAAGGTGTACGAGGCTCTGGATGATAGCCTTAGAGTCGTTCTCATCAGGTGTACCAGCCTTAGCGTCGCAGCAGTCAGCGTTAACCTTGCCCTGATCTGTGATAGCATAAGCAGAGTTGTCGTTGAGCCACTTGTTAAGAACTACAACGTCAGCAATGTTAACCTTGCCATCGCAGTTTGTATCGCCGTAAAGAACATCGCCAGGTGTAGGAGGTGTTGTAGGAACTGTTGTAGGAGCTGTTGTAGGAGCTGTTGTGGGGTTAGTTGAAACGTCACCCTCGATTGTGATTGTGAGGCCCTTGCATGTGAGGTTTCCTGCATCCTTTGTGTAAACAAGACCGCCCTCAGAGCTTTCAATCATTGTTGACCAAACGTTAGGATAGTTTGTATCAGGAACCATGTTTACGAATTCGATTGTATATGTACCAGCAGGTGTGCCCTTAGGGAATGTACAATCAAATACATATCCTGGGAAAGCGTCAGATGTTTCGCCTGACCACTCATAACCACCCTGTACAGGCTGAGCCCAGATAAGTGAGCCCCAAGCAGTATCCCACTTCTGAGAATTCTGCTTTGTATCAAGTGAAGTCTGGTATGTACCTGAACCGATGAAGAGGTCACCATCTCTTGATGACTCCATTGCACCTGAGAAAGCAACGATACCGGTTGTGCTGTACTCAGAGCCGCCAACCTTTACAGGTACAGGGCTGTTGAAGTACTCGTCACCGGGGTTGTAAGCTCTGTGGTCGCTGCCATAGCCGAATACAACCTTAGAAGCGTCGCCGTCCTTTGATGTAATACCAAAGCTTGCACGGATTGACTTTGTATCTTTTGTTTTTTCTAAGTAATAAATACCAACAGGGATTGTAACGTCACCTGCAGCGATATCTGCTGCAGAAATTGTTGTGCTTACAGCCTTGTTGTCCTTATCAACGAATGCTCTGAGCTCAAGACCCTTTGAAGCTTCAGCTGCTACTGTTGAAAAAGGAATAGCTGAGCCTACTAATGATGCAACCATCGCCATGGATGAAGCTGCAGAAATAACTTTCTTCATTTGTAATAATTCCTTTCTTTTAGGTTTTTAGCCTATTAATAACTTATAGTGTGGGTTTGTATTCCTTTGTAAGGGGGACAAATCAGATAATCTCTGGTAACCGACGGCTAATTAAAGCTTATCGATAAGACCTGCGTCAAGTTTCTGGATTTCAATAGCGTCTGCGGCTGTTATACCTGCCGGTTCTGCTACGTCAGCATTTGCTTCGCCCGCAGCGGAAAGCGAATACTTATCCTTGTTACTGAGTACCTGGAAAATTGCTGCTGCATCAGCAATTGAAACCTTGCCGTCGCAGTTAGCGTCACCCTTGAGTGTGCCTGCTGCCTGACTTCCTACAGTAACTGAACCTGAAGTTGTTTTAACTTCATAGTTGACTAAGACATCATCTTTAAGATAACCGCAGTCAATAACATCGTTTGCAACGCTTGATTCAGAATTCTCGTTACGTCTTACAGGTACGATGTCAATGTTTGACTTTGCTCCGTCTTTCGCATTTGATGCTACTGTTCCCTTAATTGTACAAAGAACGCCCTCGCCTTTAAGCCAGTAAGTGGGATCATCAACTGCTGTTGACCACACAACGCTGGCGAAGCCCTCATCATTCTCTTCGATACTGTTAAAAGTGGGAAGCTTAGACGCTGAAGGGTCGATTGAAGATACACCTGTGTTTGTAAGTGATCCTGCTGTAATTTCGTCAATTGTGATAATAGAGTTATCGAACTCAATTGAGAAGCTGCAGCCACGAACACCTGTATCAGGTATATCTGCAATTGTCACCTCCACCTCAAATGACTCACCAGCCTGAGCTGTTGCATTGCCTGCGATAATCTGCACTGTTTCGCCTGCAGCAGCAGCGGGGATAAGTGAGCATACGGAAAGTGAAAGCATTGCTGCCGCCATAGTTCCGATGACTATCTTTTTTGTCTTCATGTTTTTTTCCTCCTTCTTCATTAATGTTATATAATAAAGGAACATTTTGCCCCTTTAATATATCTTGTCTTATACTTGGTATCGCCTGATACCGTGGACACGGGACTCTGTACAGTCCTGCCGCATCATGAACAAACATTGGTTCTTCACATTGTGCAGCATCAGCATAAGACGCATCACACTGCCGTGATGAGATGTTACTCCCAGTTTCTATATTTATTCATGATTTTATTATATATCAACTCTCAGAAAAAGTAAATAGGTTTATATTGTTTTTGGTATTTTAAATAAACAGGAGATACCCTTTTTGCACAGTTTGCACAATGCATTTAAGTTCCGATTTAGCTATGAAATAGAAAAAATGAACGAATTATGAATTAATTTTCTATTTATCGAGCTTTTGGAATTCCTTGGGTATTGCGTTGTCTATTATCTCATTGAGAACGTCATAACTAAAGTAGTTGTACGTACCCGCAGGGATTGCATAAGGTATGCCGTGAGCCGCCGCCATTTCGGGGGTATACTTGCTGTACGGATATACCGCAAGGTTAGCATAATCGCCCACCTCATAGTGGATAATGTTCGGGATAACTCCCACATCTTCCAGACGGACTTCACCTGTTTCGCCGTCCACCACAATATCAAAATCGGGCATTTCGCCTACGAGATTGAAATTATCGGTCTGACAGCAGATGAAATTTCCCATAGAGTAGAAAACGAATCCCTTTGAACCGTCCTCACGCTCTATCCATTCCATAGTTTCCGCTGTATGAGTATGTGCACCGAGTATTACATCGGCACCCCAGTTTACCATTTGATTTGCAAGGGCAATTCTGTCCTCGGATACAAGAGTTGTATCCTCAACGCCCCAGTGTGCCGCTACGATAACGGCATCGGCAATTTCATTCGCCTCTTTAATCTGACGTTCAATAACATCGGTTTCGTGGTTCATAACCACACGGAGGGGCGAATCATAGGGAATTGAAAAGCCGTTGAGATGTTCCGCATAGGAAAGGAAAGCGATTTTCACGCCGTTTACCTCACGTACACGGATATTATTTGAATCCTCCTCGTTGAGATAAGCACCGAGAACGGTCAGGTCGTGAGCCGCAGCCTTTTCGTTCCAGAAATTAATGGACTCGATAGTTGCATCTGCTCCGAAATCAAGGAGGTGGTTGTTTGCCATTGTGAAAACGTCAAAGCCAAGGTCAATTACAGCGTCTGCAACTTCGGGAGGCGAATTGAATAAAAGCGCACCGCCGTCGGCACCTTCCACAATGACGTTACCGCGTACATGGATTCCGCTTATCCCGCCCTTCCCCGCACCTCTTATTGGATTGCTCTGACTGATAATTGTTTCCTGATTGAGGATAGCCAAATCAGCTTCCTCTATAAGGTACTTTACAGGTGCATAAAGGGGCTTGAAATCGAAATTCTCCCCCGGTCCTGCAAGTTTTTCCGCATTTTTGAAAACCGAATAGTGTATAAGATTATCGCCTGCTGCAATAACGTGAACTCGTTTATCCTCGGGAACAGGCTCTGTAGGCGGCTCTGTTGTGATTTCTTCTGTGGCAGCGGTTGTCTGCTGAACGGGAACATCTCCCACGGGGCTTTCTCCCACCTTGCCCACAGTTCTTGATGAACAGCCTGTGCCATTTATCATAAAGGCTGCAAATACCGCACAAATTGCGGCACATTTAACTCTGAGGTTCATTTAAATCTCCTTTTGCCTCTGACAATCCATAATTTCTCATCATTCTACCATTATTATATCACATTAGTTTTTATTTTGCAATTGTCATTTTGCACTTTCTACTGATTTTTTATGCTTTATTTTTGATTTATCAAAACATTTCGCAATATTTCGTGATTTCAGCCACTTCGTCACATCTGACGAATTTTTATATCAATTTTTATGCATTCTGCCTAATTGCAATTGAATAAACTCCTGTGCAAGATTTTCAGCCTCTGCATATGACGAAAGGGTATAGCATCTTCCACGGAATTTCGCAGAACCGTAGTAGCCGTTCATATACCACGCAGCGTGTTTTCTTGCCTCGTGTATTGCGAATTCTTCGGGTTTCTGACTATTTTCAATCATAATTCTGATATGGCGGAGCATTACCTGCATTTTCTCCTCAACTGTGGGACGAGTGTAATCCTTTCCCTCAATTGCCGCCCTTATTTCCTCAAAAATAAAGGGGTTGCCGTAACTTCCTCTGCCAACCATAACAAGGTCGCAGCCTGTTTCACGATACATACGCAGACAGCTTTCGCCGTCGGTTATATCGCCGTTGCCGATTACGGGAATTTTCACAGCGTCCTTAACTGCCTTTATAACGCTGTAATCGGCAGTTCCGCTGTAGAACATATCCCTCGTTCTGCCGTGTACCGCAACTGCCGCCGCACCTGCAAATTCCGCAGCCTTAGCCATTTCCACCGCATTTATAGTATCGGCAGACCAACCGCTTCTGATTTTCACCGTCACAGGCACATCACCTGCCGCCTTTACAGCCGCTTCGGTGATTTCTGCCGCAAGCTTTGGATTTTTCATCAGGGCAGAACCTGCTCCCGTATTTACAACTTTAGGCACGGGACAGCCCATATTTATATCAATTATATCGGGTTTGTACTCTAAAACGATTTTCACAGCCTCCGCCATAAAATCCGCCTCATAACCAAAAAGCTGAATTCCCATAGGACGCTCGCCCTCGGTTATAGTACAAAGCTCCGCAGTTTTCTTGTCGCTGTAGCAGATACCCTTTGCGGATACCATTTCGCTTACGGTATAAGCCGCACCGTACTCCCTGCACATAAGGCGGTATACCCTGTCGGCTACCCCTGCCATAGGTGCTAAAGCTGCGGATTTCTCCAGCGTTACACTTCCGATTTTTATATTATCCATTTGATTTGGCATCGTCTTTCTTTTTGAATACAAAGAGCTTGCTGAGAACATAGTTTGCAATGAAGATAATAACCTGACTTGCAAAAGTTATAATAGTTCTGCTGATATGAAGCAAATCGCAGAAAATGAAGAAAATCAGCCACTCCATAACAAGGGTTGCAATTCTTGCTCCGTAGAATGAAACAAATACCTTGAAAAATTCCTTTTTGCCATTGGTTTCATTTTTGAACACATATTTCTTGTTGGTGAAAAATGCGAATGTCACGGCACATATCCATGAAAACACAACGCCTGCTGTAGTTTCCCACTTAGGCTCATCGGGAACTATCCAAAAGAGCAAAAGCTTTGTCTCGATAGAAACAACGGTTGTCAGTCCGCCGAACAACAGATACATCCATTTTTCCTCGTACTTATAATAAATATCCTGAAGCTTTTTTGGGAGAATTCCCACAAAAGCCTGTATTAACTTTTCCATATCAGAAGTCCTTTCATAATCATATACAATTATTATAACAACTTCCACAGAATATTTCAAGTATATTTTCAAAAAAAATATACTTTCTGCAAATAATTAGTCAAATTAAACAAAAAGAAGAACCGCCGCAGATATTTCCACGACGGTCATTTGCATTATGCTATTGTTTATTTCTTTTTCCAATTAACCTTTTCCTTATGATTGTATTATACCCCATTTGACGGTATATTGCAATAACAGCATTATCTCAGCTAAAATACAAATTGGTTACAAAAATTACAAATCCCTTTTGCACATCAAAAAAGTCAATACTTTTTTATTTTTCTTTGTGCAGTAATGGCAAAATTTTCTTTGTCGTTTTCCGCAAATTCTGCATAGAATATATTACACGGCAATATCCCTGTACATTGGCTGATGTCTTTAAGGCACCGGTGCCGCCCATGAGCGATTGTACGGAAATAGTGCTGTTTTATATAGATACGGGACAGCGGTTGTTATTGCTGTCCCTGTTTTTTTCTTCTTTCGGCAATCTCGCTGTATTTCCGCTTTGTAGCAAGACCTCCTCTGATATGTCGCTCCTGCTTGTTTATTTCAAGTATATTCTTCACATCTTTGTATAACAGGGGATTTTCTTTTTTAAGCCGCTCGCTGACGTCCTTATGGACTGTGCTTTTTGATATGCCGAATTTTTTCGCCGCTGACCTGACTGTTGCACGATTTTCTATTATGTACTGTCCCAGCATAACCGCCCTTTGTGTCGGTTGTTCTTTCACTCTGACCACTCCCTTTTCTCCTTATTCTGCGGACAGTAAATAGATATGCGGAAAGTGCCTTAATAATGCGTAATTGTTTGAAAGCCGTCAGCTGTTAGCCGTTAGCCTTTAGCTAATAAAGGCAGTGGATTTATGCGTTACTATTTATTTCGTATGGAACTGCCTTGGCAATGCTTAATTCATAAATCTTTGAAACATACATAAATATGATGCAATTACAACGGCTTTGTGATAGAATAATAATCGGGCATTCAAAAAATTTCTTCAAATTTACTGCGAAAAATTACTTCTTGCGGGATCTAATAAGTGAAAGCAAATTTGCAGAAACTGAAAGGAGGAAATCAAATGGACAACGATGCGGATCGCTACCGCCGTTTCCTGAATGGTGATGATAATGAACTTGTTGTAATTATTGATACCTATTATCAGGGCTTATCTCTTTATCTGAACAGCATTGTAAAAAACATCTGTGCAGCGGAAGAAATAATGCAGGATACTTTCGTTAGACTTGCCGTCAAAAAGCCGAAATTCAATGGTAAAAGCAGTTTTAAGACATGGCTCTATGCAATAGCAAGAAATACCGCTTTGAAATATCTCCGTGAGTGTTCACGTTATACGGAAAATTCCATTGATGAAGCATTTCAGCTTTCTGATGAAACGGATATTGAACAGCAATATCTCATTGAGGAACGAAAAATTCAGCTGCACACAGCAATGAAAAAGCTTAATCCCGAATATGCACAGGTTTTATATCTGAAATATTTCGAGGATTTTGATTCGGATTCCATTGCAAAGATAATGAAAAAATCAAAGCGTCAGGTGGGAGATTTGATATACCGAGCCAAAAACGCTTTGAAAAACGAACTTGAAAGGACAGGTTTTATTTATGAAAAACTCTAAGGAAATTGCAAATGCCGTATTACAGGCACGTGATAAACATATGGAACAGCAGGCAATCAGAAACAGAAAATTAAGAAAAATTTCAGCAATCAGCGGCACAGCTTGTGCTGTATGCCTGACTGCTGTCGGTGCAGGATATTTTAATTCTGTTCAGAAAAATGTTCCCGTAACAGATACAAGGGAAGTATATATTGACAATATCGCTGAACAGCCTGTTATTGAAGAGAAGGCTGAAAAACCTGTTATTGAGGAAAAAAACGAGGATATTACAAATATTGTTCCCTCTGAAACTGTATCTGATACCGCAGAAAAATCCTATGTTTTTATCTCGAATTCTGTAGTATCCGATGCTGATATAGTCGAAACTCCACAGGAAGTAGTTCCCGAGGAAGCTGTAATTCCCGAAACGCCCCAGATGAATATTGAAGCGGATAATTCAGATACAAAAATTGAAAAACCTGTTGATGTTAAAACTGATGCAGTTATACAGCCAACTATAGAAAACTATACTGTTTCAACTGATATTACATCATCTTCAAGCAAAGTTGATGAAAATGATGTAGGTCATTTTATGAAACACGTAATCGTTAATGGTGAAGCTTACATCGAATATAATGCAGGTACATCAACTTATACCCCCGATATCAGCCTTGGTTCTCCCAGCGATTACGACGGAAATTACAGGGCATTTTTCAGCGATATTCCTGCAACCCTCTACACCTCAAAAGAAAATCCCGATATTCTGATTGTTGACGAAAGCGGTACAATCGTTTATCTGATAAAAACACGATAAAACCATACTTATGCGACATCAGCATATACTCCAACAAAAAAGACTGCCGTCCCATTGGCAGTCTTTTTGCTATTTTTTAATTCTGATGCCTTACAACTCCGTACTCGTCATCAAGGCGGAAATAGGGGCAGGCATAATTAGTACCCGATAAAAATCGGCACATCTCGTCCTCGTCAAGGTTTACCATGCATACGTAGCAGTCGTAATCCTCGTCATAGACGTAATTTGTACACATTTCGCAATTGGTAGGCTTGTTCTTGTTCATTCCTTATGTACCTCTATCAATTCAATAAAATCTGTTAAAGTCAGCTCATATCTTGTATAAATCTCTGATACTCCATTTTCTTCTGAAACGCTGTCTTTGATTATTACCTGATTTTTTCCTCGTTCAATCAGCACACTATATTGATTACATTCATATTCACAACAAACAATATTTTCCGACCGTGCAATTACAAGAAGTTCCGAAGCCATAGCTTGATTACTCAATTCCGTTTCTGCAAAGTCATATATAATATCATTCATTAAAATCCATCTCCCTGAACTTTTTACAAATTCCTGCCATTTTTCTTATATCTTCGCTGAGGTCGTAAATTATTCTTATCATTGTATTTGTCCAAATCGAATTGCATTTATTTGTTCTTCCGATAAACCAAGCGCTCTCATATTGGCAACAAGAAACGCTTCTTTTCTTGCTTCTCCCTCTGCTCTGCCCTCTGCTCTACCCTCAGCTCTGCCTTCTGCTCTGCCCTCTGCTC
>CALFMA010000335.1 GCA_937880065.1 uncultured Ruminococcus sp. | reverse complement strand
TTCCCGTAGCATTGCTATGAAAATATATCGCAAAATGCTTGAACTTCGCCCGGAATGGATAGAAAAAGTTGGCGTAGTAATGACAAGCGGTAACAATGACCCTGAAGACTGGAAAGAAATTATCGGAACTAAGAATCACAAGGAAGAGCTTGCACGCAAATTCAAGGATAACAACGACCCAATGAAAATTGCTATCGTTGTAGATATGTGGCTGACAGGCTTTGATGTCCCTTCCCTTGCAACGATGTATGTGTATAAGCCAATGAAGGGCTATAATTTGATGCAGGCTATAGCAAGAGTAAACCGTGTGTTCAAGGACAAAGAAGGCGGTCTGGTTGTTGACTATGTAGGTATTGCGTCTGCTCTCAAGGCTGCTATGAATGAGTATACAGCCCGTGACAGAGCAAAGTACGGCGATATGGATATTTCAAAGGTTGCTTATCCGAAGTTCAAGGAAAAGCTTCAGGTCTGCAAAGATTTGATGCACGGATTTGACATCAGCGGTTTTTCAAACGGAACACCTCTGCAACGTGGAAAGCTTATTTCATCTGGTGTTAACTTTATTCTTGGTGGAAAGCCTCAGGGTGAGGACAAGCCTCTAAAAGACTTGTTTGCGAAAGAAGCACTTTTGCTTCGTCAAGCACATTCACTTTGCTCAAGTATGACAACTGAGCAGGAACGTCATGAAGCTGCATACTTTGAAGCTGTTCGTGCAATGATTATGAAAATCACTTTAGGCGGACAGGGTGGAAAGCCTTTGTCACTTAAAGAAATCAACGAACAGATTAATAACCTTCTTAAGTCAAGCATACAGAGTGAAGGTGTTATAAATCTTTTTGATAGCAAGTCTGTCGGCGAAAGCTTCTCCTTATTCGACCCACAAGTTCTTGAAGAGATTTCAAAGATGAAAGAAAAGAATATAGCTGTTGAGATACTGAAAAAACTCATGTCTGAGCAGATTGCGGTTTACAAGAGAACCAATGTTGTTAAATCCGAGAAGTTTTCTGAAAAGATAAATATGCTTATGAATGCATATTATAACGGTCTTATCACTAATGAAGAAGTCATCAAGGAATTGCTTGAAGCGGCTGAAGAAATCGCAAATATGCATAAAGAAGGACAGAAACTCGGACTTTCTGAAGAAGAACTTGCTTTCTATGATGCATTGACCAAGCCTCAGGCAATCAAGGATTTCTACAGCAATGAAGATTTAGTTGCAATGACCCGTGAGCTAACAGAAATGCTTCGTAAGAATCGTACAATCGACTGGCAGCAAAAAGAGACAGCTCGTGCCGGAATGCGTAAAATGGTTAAGCGACTGCTCAAGAAGTACAAGTATCCTCCTGAGGAATACGAAAATGCAATTGACACTGTAATCAGCCAGTGCGAAATGTGGACGGATAATATATAAATAAATGGAACAGCAAAAATATTCAGGAGATATTACAATGAACAACACTACTGAAAAATATTCAGTTACACAATATACGGTAAACTCAGTTTTGAGTTTTATTGATTCGGGAGATATCGCTATTCCGGAAATCCAGCGGCCTTTTGTTTGGAAAGGTCGGCAAGTCCGTGATTTGATCGACTCGCTTTATAACGGATATCCCACCGGGTATCTTATTATTTGGCAGAATCCGGATGTGAAACTAAAAAATGGTGAAAGTTCCGTTGGCAAGAAAATCCTTATTGACGGTCAGCAGCGTGTCACAGCCCTGATGACATCTATCGGCGGACATCCGGTTCTTAATGAAAATTATGAGCTTAAACAAATCGCCATTGCCTTTAACCCGTTGGCAAAAGGTGAAGAAGAACGCTTTGCTGTGCGTACTCCTGCACACGACAAAAGCTCTTTCTGGATTCCGGATATTTCTGTACTGTTCCGCACCGATTTTGACAGTTTCGGTTTTATCAGTGAATACACGGCTAAAAATCCCGGTATTACTCCGCAGGAATTGAATCAGGCTCTCAACAGACTGTTGAATATCAGAAATTGCCAGTTGGGGGTGATCACGCTTGTCCCGCAGTTGGATATCAGCGAAGTTACTGAGATTTTTGTGCGTATCAACTCGCAGGGCAAACGGCTTAACGAAGCTGACTTTGCAATGTCGAAGATTGCTGCCGATGAACGTTTCGGCGGTAATATGCTTCGCAAAGCCATTGATTATTTCTGTCACTTGGCGGTCGATCCGGCGTTTTATGGTCAGCTTTCCAGCAAAGATCACGAATTTATGGCATCTGAATATGCGGAGAAGCTGAAATGGCTCAAGGATGATTATGAAAACATCTATG
>CALFMA010000334.1 GCA_937880065.1 uncultured Ruminococcus sp. | reverse complement strand
ACAAAGATTTTTGAAGTAAGTACATTCCGTTCTATTGCAGAAGGTTCTGTCGGAAATAATTTTGGAACAATTGATGAAGATGTATTACGTCGTGATTTTACTATCAACGCATTATATTACGATCCACTTCAAGAACAAGTAATTGATTACGTTGGCGGAATGCGTGATATTAAAAAACACGTTTTGCGCCCTGTTATTGATATAGATAAAATCTTTGTTGAAGATCCTGTTAGAATGCTAAGAGCAATCAAATATTCAGCAACAACGCATGCAAAAATGTCTTTTTCTTTGCGTCATAAGATTAGACAATCTGCAATTTTGTTGTCACAGATTTCACCTTCTAGATTAACAGAAGAAATGCTCAAAATTATAAATAGCGGTCATGCTTTTGAGATTGTAAAAGAAGCCCTTGATACAGATTTGTATATGTATTTGCAACCTGCTGCAACAGCAATGATTTATAATGACAAAAATGCTGAAAAATCATACATGGAAAATATTGCAAAATTGGATGAACTTGTAAAAAATGATTCAAATGTTCGTCTTGGAAAAAAACTTTATTTTTTAGTGTACGATTTTATAAAAAGTCTTACAGATTGGTCTAAAGAAGTTCAAGGGCAATATTCATCTTATGAACTTTACACAAAAACTTGGACTGAATGTAGAAACTTTGTTTTACCAATGAATCCTCAGCGAAAAGAACTTGAATACGCTATAAAATCTGTTTTGTCATCTTTTGGAGTAAAAATCAAGACAAATAAACCAAAAGAACCTAAGCCAAAAGATTCAAAACAAAAATAAAAATTTGTTAAATAATTAAAGGTCTGTTATAATTTTCTCATGTAGTTTTTCCAAAAAAAGGAGGATTTTTTTTATTATGGAAAAATATTTTCAACTAAAGGAAAAAGGAACTACTGTAAGTAAAGAAATTGTAGCAGGTATTACAACATTCCTTGCAATGGCTTACATTCTTGCAGTAAATCCTGGTATGCTTGGTTCAATTCCTGGTATGTCATTTGGTGGTGTATTTACAGCAACTGCAATCGCATCTGCAATCGCTACATTATTAATGGCATTTTTAGCTAACTTACCTGTTGCTTTGGCTCCTGGTATGGGATTAAATGCTTTCTTTACATACACAGTATGTTTTGGAATGGGATGTTCTCCATGGTTGGCATTAACAGCAGTTCTTCTTGAAGGTCTTTTGTTTATCGTTCTTTCTTTTTTTGGTGTTAGAGAAGCTATTATTAAATCAATTCCTGCATCAATGAAAAAAGCTGTTGCTGTTGGTATTGGTTTATTCATTTGTCTTATTGGTTTGAGTAACGCAGGAATCGCAGCTAGCGATACAGGAACAATCATTGGATTTAATAATTTGAACTTAGAACATAGTACAGCAATTGTTGCTATGCTCGGTCTTGTTATTACAATTGTTCTTTATGTATTAAAAGTTCCAGGTGCAATTCTTATTGGTATCGCAATTACAACAATTATCGGAATTCCTTTTGGTGTTACATCTGTTCCTGAAGGCTGGAAACCATTCTCATTACCAGAAAAACCATTCTTGTTCAAATTTGAATGGGGCGGAGTTTTATCTCTTAAATTCTTTGTAATTTTCTTTACATTCTTCACGTGCTTCCCTGGCATCCGGCAAATAGGGATTGACAAAGTTCTTTTCTCTTTGCTCAATACCTCCGCTGCCGTTTTCAAAATCATAAACAGCCGCAGGAACTGGCATTTTTCCGCTTTCCACGGGAGTTCCGTATACCTTGACTTCGTAAACTGTGGGTGTATACCAGTTGTTGTTGGGATTGTTGTGGAGTGTGGCATTCTTAACATTAAGGCGGATATAACGTGCCGTTCCCGACAGCATATCGCTGTTAAAGCCGTATGTGGAGTTGACTATATCGCTGTTTTTGTCGGTATGGTCAAGGATTTGTTTCCAGTTAACGCCGTCAAGACTTCCCTCAACGGTGTATGTGTAGTAACCCTCAGAGCCTTTGCAGATATACCAAGAGGTCTGAATATTCGACAATTCGCAGACATCTTCAAGGTCAATCTGAATGTAAAAGGGCCATTTCTTGAAATCGCCGATTGCCGTGAATGACGACTGATATGAACCGTCAACTGCCTTTTCAGCGGAATTGCCTGCTTTCGATGCTATTGAAGCTGTGGCAGGCTTATCCTGTGAAAGCAGTTCCCCCTGACGAACGGGATATAACGCACCTGTGGCTGTGCTGTATTTGAACGAGGGATAATAATCATAAAATGCAAAGGTGTTGTCAAAATACAGCGGACAGAGTGTAGTTCCGCTTGTAGATGATGCTCTCAGCCAGCGATATGCGTGCATAAGATAATTTTTATTCTGCAAATTCACAATCCAACCCGACTGTGAGGAGAATGTGGAGGTATTGCCTATACTTCGCAGTTCGCTCCACTCCCCCGAGATGTTGTCGGTTACGCTGTACGCACCGCTGCTTGGATACCAGCCTGCCGCCTGTGAGGTGAAAAGGAAATAGTAGCCGTTCTGCTTAATCATATTAGGGAATTCACGATACTGATTATCAAAGAGAATATTGGCAATTTCAGTAACATCGCTGTAATCATCGTTAAGCTTGAAAATGTAGAGAGTCGCATTTGCTCCCTGTCCCTCTTTATTGGCGGCGGCAATAATATAACCTGTTCTGTTTGCGTCATCGTCAAAGAATACCGCCATATCACGCACTTGAATACCCAATGGATTATATACGTGGTGAACTGTGAAACTTCCGCCGGGTGTACCGGTTATTACCAGTGCTTTTCCGTCATTATATCCGCTGGGCTTTTCCCAATGTGCCCACACAACGACTTTATTTTTTTCGGGAACGTATTCAATGTGGATTGACTCAATTTTACAGCTTGCCATAGCACTATTCTGGCTTGAATCCGCAACTGTACGCTCTGCTCCGAAATTTCTGCCGTCAGCTGAAACTGATTCCGCAAGGTAAATGTCATTCTGTCCGGGGTGAGCTTTCAGAGAATAACTGTAATACTTATCCCCCGATTTAAAGCCGCTTGTGGAATACACAAGGCTGCTGCCCTTTTGGTTATCGTAGGTATTGAGTCCCTCAGGCAGCAGTTCGGGAGTAACCGACTTCACGGAGGAAAAATATTCCCTGTCCTCTGTTGTAACTTTCAGCTGATAGTAATAAGTTTCGCCAATTTTCAGATTACAGTCGTCAAAAGAAGTTCCCGTTCCCTCATAGACAGGGGTGAAATTCCTTTCTGCATTTTCTGAACGGTAAAGGGTAAATTGCTGGGCATCAAGAGTTGTTGCCCATTGAACAGCCGTATTATCTGCGGTATTTTCGCCGCTGATGTTAAAAAGATTACACGCAATACCCACTTCATCGGAAACATTTTTTGAAGCGTCAACAGCCTTTGACTCATTCCCGATGAATGGGAGAGATGCGGCAAGAAAGACCGTTCCGCAGACAGCGGAAACTATTTTTTTGAATAAATTCATGATTGTTCACATCCTTTTATTTATTTCGAATTACGCTGACTATATTATATCATATAATTTATTCAAAATCAAGCAAAATATTGCGATTTTACGTTATATTTTACGTTATAATGAAATCAGAACTTGAATATCCGATTATTCCATTGTAATTCACCACATACCAATCGGGAATTGCTCCTGTAATCAGCACAGCGGCATTGTCTGGGATTTTCCCTATAATTCTGCCCTCTAATGACGGATAACTGCGGATATTCAGATTACTGCCGTCTGTGGTAACCATACCATAGAATTCGGGTACTGGCTGAATATAAGGTATTCCGAAATAATCGCACAGAGAGCGTACAAGATTTTCAGCAATAGCGTCAAGATTATTTTTCAGCCACGCTTCATCAGATGTATTGTCGTGATACCCCAGTTCACAAAGCACCGCAACCGCCTTTGTACGCAGCACTTCACCAAGGGAATTTGTTGGGATTGCCCGTGATTTTTCGGGAATGGGATAGATTTCTTTCATATTATTTGCAATTATATTTGCAAGCCTTTCGCTGTCCATACTTTTAGGGGCAAAATATATATCAACTCCCCTTAATCTGCCCGATAGGCTTTCTGGTGCGGCATTGGAATGCAGTGCAAGGTGAACGTCATAATAATTTGCATTTGAATCGGCAATTGCTCCCTGAACATTTCTGTCGGGGTCATTCCGCACATATCCTATTCCGCTTGAACGCAGATAGGGTTCCATTTTATCTGCAAGGAGATTCATATAAAGCTCCTCGTTGCCCTCTGTGGCATACTTGTTCCACTCCTGTGTGGAGGGACTTAAAAAAATTACAGGCATAAATTTTCTCCTTTGGCTTATTTTACCACTGAATAGTGACAATTTATTATATGCGAATAATCTTATTTGTGTCTGATTTGAAATAAATTGCATTTATAAAACGGATCTAAAAAATTTTTTCAAAAAAATGTAAAGTCCACTTGACAATTAATGTAAAGTGTGCTATACTATAAATGTAAGGTGAACTTTACATCAATTTGAAAGGAGAATTATTATGTTTAATCAAAAAGTCAGAAGTATTGTTAAAAATATCGGAACATTTTTTGTAACTGCAGCGGTTATACTCCGTTTGAGCAGCAGTCATATCGGCGGTACATTTGCGGAATTTACCGAAGCTGCATTCCCGTGGATTACTATGGCTGTAGCTATTGCAGTTATTATAGTATACAGTGGAAATAGTGAGGAAAAGCCTTGAAAAACAAAATACAGGAATTGAGAAAAAGCCGAAAAGTCACGCAACAGGAGCTTGCCGACGCTCTCTGTGTAACACGACAGACTATTATTTCCCTTGAAAACGGGAAATATAACGCTTCATTGACCCTTGCCCACAAAGCCGCACAATTTTTCGGCATTACCATTGAGGAGCTTTTTATATTTGAGGGCGATGAAAATTTAATAGGAGAATAAAAATGGAAGAATTCAGAAAAAAATACGAAAAGAGATTCAGATTTACTTCAATTATGTGTTGTATTCTGCCTGCTGCTTTCTTTGCAGCACGTCATTTTTCACAGAATACAAGCGAGTTCGCACAGGGATTAGTTCATGGTCTGTTTGTTGCCCTGATGGTGGCTGCTATAGCTGCCTGCACAAGTATGGGAGTTACTCTCCGAAATGAAGAATATCTGAAAAAGAAATACATAGAGGAAAACGATGAGCGAAATGCTGAAATAGCCAAGAAAACCATGCATACTTCAAGCCTAATTTCACTCTATCTGACTGCAATTGCTGTCATTGTAAGCGGATTTTTCAGCGAAATCGTATCAATTACACTTTGTATTGATGTTTTAGTCGGAGCAATTATTACTGTTGCAGT
>CALFMA010000333.1 GCA_937880065.1 uncultured Ruminococcus sp. | reverse complement strand
TTCTCTAGCTTTGTTAAAGTCTGAAAATTCATGTGGAAAATGTATTCTTTCACTTGTTTGATTTATTTCCCATAAATTGTTTTCTTTTAATATGTATTCTGGTAATGTTTCTTGCAGTTGCCCTTTTACTTCTGCTAATCCATTTTCTATTATTCTTCTTAATGTACTTTGTTTTAGCTCATAAGTTAATGGATATATTGGAATTATTTTTCCTGTATTTTTAGATTTTTCTTCTACATCACTTGCACCAGAACAGCCAGAAGTATTCGTAACATTACTTGAAACTGTTGGAACATTTGATGTGCTTGTAGGAATAAATCTGTTACGAGAAGGACTTGACATTCCCGAAGTAAGTCTTGTGGCAATTCTTGACGCTGATAAAGAGGGATTTCTCCGCAGCGAAACTTCACTTATTCAGACAATCGGACGTGCGGCAAGAAATGCTCACGGACAGGTTATTATGTATGCCGATGAGGTCACAGGCTCAATGGAAAGAGCGATTATGGAAACGGAACGCCGCCGTGCTTTACAGCTTGCCTTTAACGAAAAGCACGGTATTGTGCCGAAAACTGTTGTCAAGGAAATCCGTGATGTTCTTGAAATCAGCTCTAAAAATAAGGTGGAGGCAAGTACTAAGAAAAAGAAAATGTCAGCGGCTGAAAAGCAGGAGCTTATTGACAGGCTGACGGTTGAAATGAAAAATGCGGCGAAAATGCTTGAATTTGAACACGCTGCCTATCTCCGTGATAAAATTCGTGAGCTGAAAGGAGAGTAATATGATAGAAAAAATTGTAATCAAAGGGGCAAGGACTAATAATCTGAAAAATATTGACCTGGAACTCCCCCGTGATAAATTTATAGTAATGACGGGACTTTCTGGTTCGGGAAAATCCTCTCTTGCCTTTGATACCATATATGCCGACGGTCAGCGAAGATACGTGGAGAGCCTTTCCTCCTATGCAAGAATGTTTCTTGGACAAATGGAAAAGCCCGATGTGGACAGCATTGACGGACTTTCTCCTGCAATTTCCATTGACCAGAAAACTACATCTAAAAATCCACGTTCCACCGTTGGAACAATGACGGAAATTTATGACTATCTGCGACTTCTCTTTGCAAGAATAGGCATACCCCATTGCCCTGTATGCGGCAGGGAAATTTCTCAGCAGACCATTGACCAGATGGTTGACAGAATTATGGAACTTCCCCTCGGAACTAAAGTTCAACTCCTTGCTCCCATTGCAAGAAATCGTAAGGGACAGTTTGCAAAGGAACTTGAATCCGCAAGAAAATCGGGATTTGTACGTGTTCGTGTTGACGGCATAATCTACGACCTTTCGGAAGAAATCAACATTGAGAAGAATAAAAAGCACAACATTGAAATTGTAGTTGACAGAATTATTATAAAAGAGGGCATTGAAACACGTATCACCGACAGCCTTGAAACCATTTTCAAGCTGACAGAGGGACTTGCTCTCGTTGATGTTATTGATGGGGAGGAAATGCTCTTTTCCCGAAATTTCGCCTGTCCGGAGCATAACATCAGCATAGGCGATATGGAACCTGTAATGTTTTCGTTCAACAATCCCGTGGGTGCCTGCCCGAAATGTACCGGACTTGGCATATTCCGACAGATTGACCCCGATATTATCATTCCCGACAAGGATTTATCAATTGAGGGCGGAGCGATTAACGCAAGCGGCTGGAACAGCCTTGACAATACTTCAATTGCAATGATGTACTACAAGGCGATTTCAAAGCATTACAATATTCCCATTGATGTGCCTGTAAGGGAACTTACAAAGGAACAGCTTGACATTTTCCTCTATGGTTCGGGAAATACGGAACTTGAACTTCGCCGTCCTGCATCTCTCGGCGGCGGAAAATACAAGACGGCATTTGAGGGAATTATCCCCAATCTTGAAAGAAGATACCGTGAAACCAACAGCGATTATAGCAAATCTGTAATTGAGGAAACTATGACGGAGTGCCGATGTCCCGAGTGTAACGGCAGACGACTTCGCCCCGAATACCTTGCAGTTACCGTTGGGGATAAAAATATCAGCGAAATTACCGATTTTTCCGTGAAAAATTCCCTTGATTTCTTTGAAAATCTCACGCTTTCGGAGCAGGAGCAGTTGATTGGTCAGCGTATTATAAAGGAAATCCGTGAGCGACTTTCGTTCCTTAACAGCGTAGGTCTTAACTATCTCACGCTTTCACGATATTCGGGAACTCTTTCGGGGGGCGAGTCCCAGCGAATTCGCCTTGCAACACAAATCGGCTCATCTCTTGTAGGTGTACTTTATATCCTCGATGAACCCAGTATCGGACTTCATCAGCGTGACAATGACAAGCTTATTGCAACTCTGAAAAGGCTTCGTGACCTTGGAAATACGCTCATTGTGGTGGAGCATGATGACGAAACGATTTTTGCAGCGGATTATGTTGTGGATATCGGCCCTGCGGCAGGTGTACACGGCGGAAATGTAGTATTTTCGGGAACTGTTGACAAGCTTCTCAAATGCAAAAATTCAATTACAGGTCAGTATTTAAGCGGCAAAAAGAAAATTCCCGTACCGAAAAAAAGACGTGAGGGAAATGGAAAATTCCTTACGGTGAGAGGTGCGGAGGAAAATAATCTGAAAAATATTGATGTGGAAATTCCTTTGGGCGAATTCGTATGCGTTACTGGAGTTTCGGGTTCGGGAAAATCCTCTCTAGTCAACGGAATTATTCACAAGTACCTTGCAAATAAGCTGAACAGAGCAAAGACGGTTTGCGGAAAATTCAGCACAATGGAGGGCGTTGAAAATCTCGATAAGGTTATATGTATTGACCAGTCGCCAATCGGACGAACTCCACGTTCAAACCCTGCCACATATACAGGTGTTTTCAACGATATACGTGAACTTTTCGCTATGACTCCCGACGCAAAGGCAAGGGGATATAACAGCGGCAGATTTAGTTTTAATGTCAAAGGCGGACGATGTGAAGCCTGCGAGGGTGACGGAATTATTAAGATTGAAATGCACTTCCTCCCCGATATTTACGTTCCCTGCGAGGTCTGCAAGGGCAGACGATACAACCGTGAAACTCTTGAAGTTCACTATAAGGGAAAGTCGATATACGACATTCTTGAAATGACCGTTGACCAAGGTGTGGAATTCTTTGAGCATCTGCCGAAAATTGCACGAAAGCTGAAAACTCTGCAAGAGGTTGGCTTGGGATATATTAAAATCGGTCAGCCTGCAACTACTCTTTCGGGTGGTGAGGCACAGCGTGTGAAGCTTTCAACGGAACTTTCAAAACGTGCTACAGGGCAGACGATTTATATTCTTGATGAGCCAACGACAGGACTTCATACTGCCGATGTTCACAAGCTTATTGAGGTTTTGCAGAAGCTTACCGACCAGGGCAATTCAATTCTTGTTATTGAGCATAACCTTGATGTAATCAAGTCGGCGGATTATGTCATTGACCTTGGCCCTGAGGGCGGTGACGGCGGCGGAACTGTAGTTGCTGCGGGAACTCCCGAAGATGTGGCAAAATGCGAAAAATCCTATACAGGACAATATCTGAAAAAGCACTTGGACAAAGTTTAAAAGCCATTAGCTTTAGTTTTTTGGAACGGTGGAATTATAGTGAACGATAAAATCTTTTGGCGTTTGTTATAATTTCTGCCGTTCTTTTTTAAGTTGGTTGGTTTTGTCATTTTGCATAAATTCTTGGTGCTGATTTTGTGCAAAAATACAAAGTTTTGTTCATATTTGCCAAATTGCTTGAAAAATATATGTAATTGATATATAATATATATGTATAAGTATAAATATAAGGCGATGTGGCAATAGCCTGTGCCATACTGCCTTTACGCCCATTGACAAAATTATGAGAGGAGTATTACTATGAAAAAAACCGAAAAAACTGCGTTGACTGCCGCAATTTTTGCAGCCGCTATGTGCGGTACAGCAAATACAGCGTCCGAACCTGTTGAAGCTGTAGCTTACACATCAACTACATCTGTTGTAGGTTCTGAATTTGTGGGAAATCAGCCTTCAATTTCTCCCGATGCAATCAAAGATCTTAATTCAAAAATGTCAGCTGTATACGGCCCTCCGCCGTCATATGAGGATAGTGAAAATACGGAAGAAGATGTTATCACAACAACAAGGACAACAAACAGAACAACAAACGAATCAACAACAAGGACAACAAACAGAACAACAAACACAACCAAAATCAAATACTACAACAAAACAAAAACAACAAGCTAAAAAAGCAGTTGGTAATAAATTAAATGATAAAATATTACCACTTATGTTAATGATGCAAATGATGAATGGTAAAAATCCTTTTGATGCTTTCATCCCTAAATAAATTTAACGTGACATCTACCTTTAAACTATTTATTAATTTTTAGAGGTAGATGTTTTAATTTTGACATTAATTAATCATGAAAATAGAATATTAGAATTAGAAAAAACTCTTGATAAATTTAATAATAAAAAAGAAGTTAATAAATCATGTAAAGAGTGTTATAATGCTCCAACATGTTTTTATGAATTCAATAAGCGTAAGCCTAAATGTGCTTATTGTAATAGTGATTTAGTTGAAATAGTACCATCAACATTTGATGAATATGCTCAATTTTTATGGGATCAAAAATCATTTGTTAGAAATTTTTCAAATGAAGCATTCAAAATATCTGAGATAGTTACTATCTTAGGAGATATAGAAGATGAGGTGAGATAGTAGTGGCAATATTTAAAATAAGAAATAAAAATGAATTTGATAAATTAGTCACAATCATTAAAGATAATAATTTACCTAATAAAAATAGTGGTGGTTATGTTGCAACAAGTAACGGAAGTATAGAGGTGGTTAGACTTCCTGGAACTACTTATGTTTGGGTTGAAGATATATATGGAAATATTAAATAGAAAAGCAAGATATGATTATGAGATATCTGATACCTATGAAGTAGGTATAG
>CALFMA010000332.1 GCA_937880065.1 uncultured Ruminococcus sp. | reverse complement strand
GTTCAGAAAGAAAGATGTCACCCGTATGATAAAGCGCTGCAACGATTTCGGTGCAGGCGGTGTATCGGTAGCTATCGGTGAGCTTGCAGACGGTCTTGACATTGACCTTAATGCAGTTCCCAAGAAGTACGAGGGTCTTGACGGAACAGAGCTTGCTATCTCCGAATCTCAGGAAAGAATGGCTGTTGTTATCGACAGAAACGATATAGGCGAATTTATGCTCGCTGCAGCTGACGAAAACTTAGAGGCAACACTTGTCGCAGTAGTTACTGACAACGCTCGTCTTAAAATGGAATGGAAGGGCAACACTATCGTTGACCTCTCAAGAGAGTTCTTAAACTCAAACGGTGCTTCAAAGCACACAACAGTTTCAGTTGCAAAGCCTGTTATGGCTACTCCTGAAAACATTCCTGACAACGCTCAGACATGGGAATCACTTGCAGGTAACTTAAATGTCTGCTCACAGAAGGGTCTTGTTGAAAGATTTGACTCAACTATCGGCGCAGGAACAGTTCTTATGCCTTACGGTGGTAAGTATCAGAATACACCAACACAGGCTATGGCTGCTAAAATCCCTGTTCTCAAGGGCGAAACAAAGACAACTTCAGTTATGGGGTGGGGCTACAACCCATATCTCTCATCAAAGAGCCCATACCATGGCGCTATGTGTGCAGTTATCGAGTCAATCGCAAAGGTTATTGCAACAGGCGGTAGCTACCACCAGTGCTGGCTGACATTCCAGGAATACTTCGAGAGAACACAGAATGATCCTAAGCGTTGGGGCAAGCCTATGGCTGCACTTCTCGGTGCATTCAAGGCACAGCTTGAAATGGGCTGCGGCTCAATCGGCGGTAAGGACTCAATGTCAGGAACATTTGAGAATATTGACGTTCCTCCTACACTTGTTTCATTTGCAGTTTCTACAGCTAAGGCTGACAAGGTTGTTTCAACTGAATTCAAGAAAGCAGGAAACAAGGTTATTTACATTGCTCCTAAGTACGACGAAAACGGACTTCCCGTATTTGACAGCGTAAAGAGCGTATTTGACAAGGTTGAGGAAATTATTTCCGCAGGCAGAGCAGCATCAATCTGGACAATCGGCTATGGCGGTGTTGCAGAGGGTATTGCTAAGATGTGCTTCGGTAACAAGCTTGGATTTGAGTTTACAGAGCGTCTTGCTCCCGAAACATTATTCAAGCCTACATATGGTGCATTTATTATCGAGCTTACTGGCGAGGCATCTGACGATGAAATCGTAATCGGTAAGGTAATCGACAGCTACAAGATTTGCACAATTGACTATATTGTTGGTCTTGACAGTCTCCAGAGAGTATGGGAGGGCAAGCTTGAACCTGTATTCCCATGCAGAATTAAGACAACTGACGTTACACCTGCTAAGTACAGCTTTAAGGGAACTGAAAAGCTTGCATCAGCTGAAAAGTTTGCAAAGCCAAGAGTTCTTATTCCTGTATTCCCAGGTACAAACTGCGAATACGATACAGCAAGAGCATTTGAAAAGGCAGGCGCTGTAGCTGAAACTGTAATTATCCGCAATATGTTTGCAGGTGACATTGAGCAGTCAGTTGATTACTTTGAAAAGGCAATCAAGGAGTCACAGATTATTATGATTCCGGGTGGATTCAGCGGCGGTGACGAGCCTGAGGGAAGCGGTAAGTTCATTACAGCATTCTTCCGCAATCCTAAGATTAAGGACGCAGTTCACGAGCTTCTCAAAAACCGTGACGGTCTTATGCTTGGTATCTGTAACGGCTTCCAGGCACTTGTAAAGCTTGGTCTTGTGCCTTTCGGTGAGATTGTTGATATGAATGATGATTCACCTACACTTACATTCAATACAATCAACCGTCACCAGTCAATGATGGTAAATACACGTATTGCATCAAACAAGAGCCCATGGCTCTACGGCACAGAGGTTGGCGACATCCATTGTGTACCGATTTCACACGGTGAAGGACGTTTCGTAGCTCCTGCAAGCCTTATCCAGCAGCTTGCTAACAATGGTCAGATTGCTACACAGTATGTTGACCTTGAGGGTAATCCTACAATGGATATCCGTTACAATCCAAATACTTCAATTGAAGCTATCGAGGGTATCACATCTCCCGACGGCAGAGTATTCGGTAAAATGGGACACTCCGAGCGTAAGGGCGGATTTATCTGCAAGAACGTAGAGGGCAACAAGGATCAGAAGATATTTGAAAGCGGCGTAGCTTATTTCAAATAATCATAAATTGACATCCCACCATAGTCGGATAGTTATAAAAGAATCTTTAATTAAAAAGTAAAAAAAGCCGTTTTTGATACGTATGTCAAAAACGGCTTTTTTAAATTAATCCCAAACGAAATTTACATTTCCCTGATTGCACACATTCAAATCAAACACAAATATGATTATCCGCATATAATAAAGTGTCACACATTTGTGGTAAATATTCTAAAGGAGAAAATTTATGCCTGTAATTTTTTTAAGTCCCTCCACACAGGAGTGGAATAAGTATGCCACGGAGGGCAATGAGGAGCTTTATATGAATCTCATTGCAGATAAAATGGAACCATATCTCCGTTCCTGCGGAATCGCCTATGTGAGAAACGATCCTGACAGAAATGTTAAGGGGCAATAGCTGATTCAAAT
>CALFMA010000331.1 GCA_937880065.1 uncultured Ruminococcus sp. | reverse complement strand
GAGCTTATGAAGATTCCTTCTTCCATTCAGATTTATGAGCCTGTTGGTTGTCCTTCATGTAACAACACAGGTTATAAGGGAAGAACTGCTATTCACGAAATCATCCATTGTACAGCTAAGGTTTCTGCTATCATCGCTGCAGGCGGCGGTAAGGAAGAAATTGAGGCAGCAGCTAAGGCTAACGGTACAAAGCTTCTCCGTGATAACGCAGCTGAGCTTGTACAGGCAGGTCAGACTTCAATTGATGAGCTTGTAAGAAGCACATTCTCCGTATAATTCGGGAATTAATTAGGAGGAAAATAAAATGGGTATAATTAACATTCATAGAATTCTTGATGAGGTTCGTCTTTTGGGCTGTTCGGACCTTCATTTCACAAACGCAATTGCTCCTGTTGTACGTCTTAACGGTACACTCAGAACAATGCGTTCACAGTATCCCGAAATGGATGAGGAAGAAATACTTGATATCATCAACCAGATGACTAACGAGGCACAGCAGACACAGATCAACAATCATATTGATACCGACTTTTCATTCCAGACGAAAAGCGGCTACCGTCACCGTGTAAACGTGTATTTCCAGAAGGGTAAGCCGGGTATTGCTATCCGTCTTCTCCGTAACGATATTCCTACACTTGAGGATTTAGGACTTCCACCAATTCTCGCAGATTTTGCAATGCGTCCCCGTGGACTTGTTCTTGTAACAGGCCCTACAGGTTCGGGAAAGTCTACAACTCTTGCAGGTATGATTGACTTCGTAAACCTCAACAGATCCGCACATATTATTACTGTAGAGGATCCTATCGAGTACGTTCACGAGCATAAGAGATGTATGGTTAACCAGCGTGAAATCGGTGATGACGTTCCATCATTCTCACTTGCACTGAGAGCTGCTCTCCGTGAAGATCCCGATGTTATCCTCGTAGGAGAAATGCGTGACTTTGAAACAATTCAGGCTGCTGTAACTGCCGCTGAAACAGGTCACCTTGTAATGTCAACACTTCATACAACATCTGCGGCTGATACAATCAACCGTATCATCGACGTTTACCCTGAGCATCAGCAGCAGCAGATTCGTACACAGCTTGCAAACAACCTTGTTGCAGTTATTTCTCAGACACTTATTCCGAGAAAAGACGGCACAGGACGTATTGCTGTAATGGAAATCCTCAACGTAACAGACGCTATTGCGGCTATGATTCGTGATAACAAGATTCACCTTATCCAGTCTGCAATCCAGACAGGTAAGCAGCAGGGAATGATGTCCCTCGACCAGGAACTTGCACGTCTTACAGCTAAGGGCATCATCGGCGAAGTTGACGCTCTTGATAAGTGTCTTGATAAGCAGGAATTCTATCGTTTCCTCACACAGCTTGGCGGTGTTCCCACAGGCGGTATGTCATAAAAAACTACAGGCGGCAGAAATTGCCGTCTGTTTTTTTGCAAATGGTTGACAAACGCAGAAAAAAAGAGTATAATATAAGTATGGTGAAAACCAGAAAAAGCTATAATGTCCATTGACAAAGAAAAAACTCGGAGTGGCAGCTCCGAGTTTTTTTCATTTGTTTGTCGGTTTTATTTTCTGTCTATGTATTTACAGATATAGTAACTAACTATACCTGCAAGGACAGAAATTAAAAAAGCTATAATATACTCCATTGACTACACCTCCTCCCTGACGGAGGAAACCGACAATAAAATTATATCATGAATGTTAAGAAAAGTCAATTTTGTAATTCTTTTATTCAACAACCTGATGTGACGGAAATAAATTTTAATTAATACTTATGAAATACATAAATTATAAAAATTCAGATTTTTCTAATGTGAAAAAATGATGAAAATTAAAAGAAGAAATAATAAAAAAACTGTAATATACAAATAGTAAAGATAAAACCCTATATTACTATAAGAAAAATAGGCAGATTTGTACGGACAGTTTAAAAGAGATGTGAAAGTTAAATTACTTAAAAAGTTCACAGACTGTTGTGCATTTTGACGAAAACGGCATAAAATAAATGCCGATTTACCGTTTTGATGTAAAAAATGAATTTTTTTTGAAAAAAGTTGCGAGAAACTATTGACAATTTGTGAATGAAGTGGTATACTATAATTACCGAAAGGGGATAAGGGAATAGAAAGAAACTTACCCCGAAATTGACAGTGCGAAAGCACAAAAACTATATTATATTTTTAAGGAGGTTTTCTATCATGAAAACAACAAGAAAAGGTTTTACACTCATTGAGCTCATCGTTGTTATTGCTATCATCGGTGTTCTCGCAGCAATCCTCGTACCCGCTATGCTCGGTTGGGTAAAGAAGTCCAAGATTCAGGCTGCTAACGCAGACGCTAAGACAATCATGACTAACATCAACGCTGGTCTTGAGGAAATCGACGAAGAAGGCAGAACACTTGCTGCTGGTATGACTGGTTGGCATGATAACAGCATTACAACTGTTCCAAGCGGATCCTCAAGTGGTTCTACTTCTACTGAAGTTAAAACTTGGGCTGAGGTAATTAGCTATGTTAAGGAATACAGCGATACAATCACAACATCTCATTATGCTGCATACGTTAAGGATGGCGTTGTAGTATGCTGCGTTGCTAAGAGCGGTAAGTACTATGGTACATATCCTGCTGGTCTTACAAACAAGAACTACAACAAGCCTAAGGTAGCTAATGTTGCTACTGCTGTAACAGGTTCTACTGGTTTAGCTGATCCTGCTACTCTTGCAAATGCTAAGGAGTATGCTATCGCTCAGTACAACACAGGTCGTGATTCAGATTCACAGATTACAGCTGCTAATAATAAAGCTGCTTCAGCTCACTAATTCTATTTAATAAGAATTAACATAAATCCCCCTCAATCAGAGGGGGATTTTTCATAGGAGAAAAAATGGATAAAAAGGAAAAAAGCTTAAAATCAATTATCTGCATAATGATATCAATGACCGTAGGTGCAGGGTTGGTGTATCTTGCTAACTATAAGAAAATTGATTTTATGAACAGGTACCCGGAATTTCTTGAAGTTGATGAATATGCAAAGGATATTGAGATTCACCTGGGTGTTGAGGCGGAATTCTTTCCTGAGACCTATCCGCAGCTCAAGCGTATGCTTCGGGATCAGGGCATTGAGTATCTGCTGCTGGGTCAGCATTTTCTGGACAGCCCAATGGGGCAGAGAACACGGAACGAAATCTATGACCCCAAGGTACTGGAGCATTACTGCGACCAGGTGATCGAGGGGATGCAGACCGGTGACTTTACCTATGTTGCCCATCCGGATTGCATTTTGTTCCTGGGAGACAGGCGCACACTGAAAGATCAGCTAAGGCGCATCTGTAAGGAGGCAAAATCCTGTATGCTCCCATTGGAGATCAATCTGTTGGGTATTCATAAGAACAAGCATTACCCC
>CALFMA010000330.1 GCA_937880065.1 uncultured Ruminococcus sp. | reverse complement strand
CTGAATCAGGAATATTATCTAAAGTTTTTGAAAATTCATCTATAATTTTTTCATTATCATATGAACCATTTAAATATATATCGGAAATTGAAAGCAGCTCCAGCATTTCCGCGCGTGGTATAGCCGTGAAGCTTCCGCCGAAAAAGGCAATTTCCGTATTTTCAGGGGATTTCACCTCTGCCAGAGCCTTTTCGCATATCTCCCGCACATCGTCACCGTGGGGAATTTTCTCCGCACCGCTTATAGTTCGCTGGTCGCAGAAACTGCACCTGTGAGGGCAGCCGATGTGGGGAATAAAAATTGATATATTTGAATGTTTCATACTCCTGTGTTGTATCCCATAAGTTCCAATGCTTCCTTTGCGGCAAGCTGTTCCGCATCTTTTTTGCTTCTGCCCTTGCCCTTGCCGATTACCTGTGAATTGAGCATAACCTCCACCACAAAACGCTTGTTGTGGTCGGGACCCTCCTCACCGATAAGGACATATTCAACCTTTTCTTCGGGATTTTTCTGCACAATTTCCTGCAAAACCGTCTTGAAATCACCGAATGCCATTTTTGTGCCGTTTGTGGGAATTTCGGGGATAAAGCGTAAAATATGCTTTCTTGCCGCCTCCATTCCGCCGTCAAGGTAAATTGCAGCTATAACCGCCTCAAATGCGTCTGCAAGGATTGAGGGACGCTCTCTGCCCCCTGTATTTTCCTCGCCCTTGCCTAAAAATATATATCTGCCTAAATTAATCTGCTTTGCAAAAACGTGCAGGCTCTTTTCGCATACAAGTGATGCACGGAGCTTAGTTAAATCTCCCTCGGCAACGGATGTGAGATTTTTGTACAGATAATCCGATACAACAACGGAAAGCACGCTGTCACCGAGAAATTCAAGTCGCTCATTGCTGCCCTTGGGATTTTTCTTCTCATTGGCATAGGAGGAATGTGAAAGGGCATTAAACAGCAGATTTCTGTCCTTGAATTCATAGCGTATTTCTTTTTCAAAATTTATAATATTTTCAATATCATTCATCTTTATTGTCCCTCTGCGAATTTGCCGCAACGTATTCTTCAATTGCACCTATGACATTTCCCTCAACGCATAGTTTGGCCTGTCTTACGGCATTGAAAAATGCCGCAGCATCAGAACTGCCGTGAGCCTTGATAACAGGCTTTTTTGCACCCATGAGAACTGAGCCGCCTGTTTCACGGTAATCCATTTGCTTTTTGAAGCTTTTGATTTTGCCCATTGAAAACAATGCACCGAGAACTCCTGCTCCCGAAAAAATCCATTTCATTTTCTTAGCAAAGAATGAACCCATTCCCTCGTAAAGTTTAAGCACGATATTTCCTGTAAATCCGTCGGTTACGACTACATCAAAATCGCCCTTTGGGAGGTCACGAGCCTCTATGTTTCCGCCGAAATTAAGTCCCGATTTTTCCAAAAGCTTATATGTTTCAACTTCAAGTTCTCTGCCCTTGGTATCCTCTGCACCGATGTTGAGAAGTCCCACTTTAGGATTTTTCTTGCCCATTACCTTTTCCATGTAGGCGCTTCCCATAACGGCAAACTGCACCAGCATATCGGGGCGGCATTCCGTATTTGCACCTGCGTCAAGGAGAACAAAACTGCCCTTGTCAGCAGGCAAAACAGGAGAGGGAGCAACTCGCTTTATGCCCTTGATACGCTTTACAATAAAGGTAGCACCCATAACGAGAGCACCTGTACTTCCTGCGGATACAAAAGCATCGCCCTTATCCTCGGCAAGAAGCTGCATACCAACTGCCATAGATGTATTTTTTCCCGATTTTATAATCTGATTTGGTTCTTCGTGT
>CALFMA010000329.1 GCA_937880065.1 uncultured Ruminococcus sp. | reverse complement strand
CAGCCTTGTAAAGCTTTCAGAGGCAAATCCTTCTGAAAAGGTTATTCAGCTTAAATCTCTTGAAGCCTTTGCAAAGGCAGCAGACGGTAAGTCCACAAAGATTATCATTCCAAGTGAAATTCAGGGACTTGCAGGTCTTGCATCAGGACTTAAAGGCATTATTGAAAAATAACTCTGCTAAATAATAAACACTCTTTAGTGAAAACCGAGGTTCAAAGCCTCGGTTTTTGCTTTATATCCGATACCAATCCCTAAAAATTCAATGGCATAAATGGTATATGTCATCGTTGTCTGCTAACTTTTTAGGTAGTTGTATGGAAAATTAATAAAACCTACTTGATTTATGCGGAAATATAAGTTATAATTAAAGTATCATTATATTTAAGGATTGAGAGTATGAAAAAATTAATTTTAATAACAGCAGCATCGGGCTGTCTTATCTCTCTTTCAGCCTGTGGAAACAGAAAATCTCAGATTACTGCTCCTGACGGGAAACTGGATAAATGTACTCTCCGTTTCTCGTGGTGGGGAGGTGATGACCGTCACAAGGCAACCCTTGATGCCATTGAACTCTGGAATGAGCAGCACCCCGACATTACTGTAATTCCCGAATATGGCGGCTGGGACGGCTGGACGGAAAAGATTACGGCACAGTTAAGCGGCGGCACGGAGCCTGACATAATTCAGATAAACTACGACTGGCTCATATCTTTTTCACAGGACGGAAACGGCTTCTATGACCTTAATCTCCTTTCTGACAGAATTGGTCTTGATAATTTTGACAGCGAAATTCTACAATTCGGGCAGGTTGAGGGCAAGCTTAACGGCATTGCAGTTTCTGTAAGCGGCAGAGGCTTGTTTTACAATTCCGATACATATAAACGTGTAGGTGCGGAATATCCCACAAACTGGACGGAACTTATTTCCCTTGGCGAAAAATTCAGCAGCCACGGACTTTATCCTCTTGACCTTGACGCTCAATCCGGTGGAACTGCTTGGTATCTTGCGGTGGTTTACGTTCAGCAGAAAACAGGAAAGCAGTTTATTTCCCTTGACGGAGAACTTGGATTTACCGAAGAAGATATAAAAATGGCTCTTGATTTTTACAAAACTCTTGAAGATAATAAGGTAATCCGCACAGTTGATATACGCACAGATGAGGACGGAATTGCGGCACTGTATCAATCCCCCGAATTTATAAAGGGGCGAATTGGCGGAGTTCTCGAATGGGGCAGCTCTGTGGGAAAATATGAAATGTCACTTTCTGAGGGAGTTTTAGAGGCAGGTGCATTGCTGTCGGACGAAAATGGAAATAATGGCGGCTGGATGGTTAAACCGTCGCTGTTGTATACTATTTCCGCAAATACGGATTATCCCGATGAAGCGGCGGAATTTCTTAATTTTATACTCAATGACGGGGAAGCGGCAAAGGTGCTTGGAACTACAAGAGGTATTCCTGCATCACATTCCGCTGAAAAAAGCCTTGAAGAAAACGGACTTCTTACAGGGCTTGCAGAAGAAAATGACAGGCTTCTTGATGAACTTGATACCGTAACAATAAGCCCTTATATGGAGCTTGCACAGATGAAATCCTTCTATAATTCCGCAATAGAGCAGATTTCGTTCAATGCGGTTAGTACGGAAGAAGCCGCCCGTGAAATGTATTTTTCAATCAACGACTATCTGGAGAGAATTAAAAAATGAAGAAAAAGTACCGTAATCCCATTGGAGTGAAAAGCTATACGGGTTTACTGCTGATACTGCCGTTTATAGCAGGTTTTATCCTGTTTACGGCATACCCGTTCATATCATCATTTCTCCTTGGACTGACGGACTACAACGGCATACGCAGCCCGGAATTTATCGGCGGCGAAAATTACAGCCGTATGCTGACGGACAAAGGCT
>CALFMA010000328.1 GCA_937880065.1 uncultured Ruminococcus sp. | reverse complement strand
GGGTTATATCACCAAACATAGAAGCCAACATTCCCGTAAGACTGTTAGTGCCGTAACCGTAAAGTGCCGCACACTCTGCGCATAAATTATATTCTCTGGCCACGCCGTTAACCACCGATTTAATATGTGTGGTTGCATGGTTTTTTCCACATTTTTCACAAAACATACCTATTTCCTCCCTATAAAAAATTTAACATATTCCTAATATCATATATATATATTGTCAAGTTCATTTTTCTTCTGTATCAATTCGCTGCGATGTTTAATACAAAGCCCCTCAATTTGCTCTGCTCCGCCGTATGCCGACAGCTTTTTGCTTAATTCCGCTGCCTTTTCATTCAGTTCAGCGATAAGGGAGTTGTAATCAGTCTGTTGAAGTTTAACCCTCGCTTCGGCAATGCATTTTTCGTTATCATGTACCCGACGTTCCGCTTCTTGCAATTCATCAAGCTGCTTTTGCAATTCAAGAACTATATTAAGCTGGTTTTTAAAATTCTTTCGTGCATTTTTGAATAATTCCAATTGCTTTTTGTGACGTTCAGCTTTTTTATCTATGCCGAATTCCTGTGTTGCATTTATAAACGGCAGGAGAACGCTTTCATAGAAATTCTTTAAATTCTTATGTTTTCCCAGAGGGGCGGCAATAAGTCCCCAAGCATGTTTGTATGTGCGGTTATCATTTTTGCTTTCGTCATAATCGTCCAGAAGCTGTGCCGCCGCCTTTTCGCCGTTTAACAGCGTATCGGCATAATAGCTGAAATACACGTCGTTATGCAGTATTTTATCTTTGTTGCCGTCTTTGTAATTGTGGAGAGTTTTCGGAATTTTACCCTCATTCAATACTGCGGCATACATCGTCATTTTTGATTTATTGTGAATCGGGGAGAATAAAAAGGTGTTTTTTTCATAATCCGCATTCTTTTTTTCTTTCTCACAGTAAGATGTGAATTCGTCAACGGGGAGTTCCTTTGAAATATTTTCAACCGCCGCATTATTACAGCTTGCAACGATAATACCGTAATCATTTATGGCATCGTACTGTTCTTTCAATCTGTACCAGCCATTGCTGTAAATGGCATAAGCGGTTTTTCCGTTGAATTTTACATCTCCGCTTTTAAACGGCATTTCTTCAAACAGTTTATCGGGGTCATTATTTGCGATATTTTCTGTAAAATCGTAAATTTTCCTTGCACGTTCAACAATGTTATTGACTATGATTTCCTTTAACAGGGTAGTTTTTCCTGTGCCGGGAGGGCCGTTTACAGAGAATATTTCTCCGGAATTTTCGCAATGAGTTTCAAGATTTATAGCCGCCTGCTGCATAAGGGCGGGGGAAAAAGGCGAGGGCCATTTGCCTATGGGAGTATTATTCACATCAAGGATTCCATCAAACTGCTCATACAGGCTTTGGGGAGTTCCCGTTACAAGGTCTATGCGGTTATCCGCAGAATTCCCCTCTGTACAGGCGGAAAGTATGTAATCTGCCGTTTTAGCCGTTAAAGTGCCTTTTTCTGCCATTTGACGGCAATATGCAAGGTCCTCCGCATAAAATGACATACTAAGTCTTGGCGGCTCAGAATCGGCAGTATTGTCAGATGATTTGCAGGAAATATTGACTTTGACTATGAATTCCTGTGGATTTTCAAGCTGTGCGGCGGTTTGTGCGTATTGAAATTCGTCTTTGAGTTCGTTCCATATTTCGGGAATTGCAGAGGCATCATCGGTGAATTTTTTGTCTAAGCTTTTTATTTTTCCGTAATAGTCTTTGGAATTCAGAGAAGAAGCGGTTTTTGAAGATGCTTTTTCAAGAGTTGATATGCCCCACAACACAGGGGATACAGACAGAGATTCGGGAATATAGCCGCCGTTAGCGTCAATCTGAAATACTCCAAGGGAAAGGCGGCTGTCCATTTTTTCGGGACGTGATTCGGTATCGGCAGAGGGATTTAAAAGCTTCACAAGCTGCATAAGGCAGTTTTCACGCTCTACCTCGCCCACATAAAGTGAAATTTTGCCGTTAATTTTATATCTGTTTGGCTTTTTCTCATCTTCGTTCAATTGAAGTTGTTCTCCAAATCGTATCTCATTGAGTTTTGCCGCTTCATCGTCAATTAATTTCAATATAACGTCACTTCGGAGCTGTTCTGCTGTTACGGCAAAAGCAACGTCGATATAATCTTCAAGTTCTGTTTTTTTGTATGTACTTTCAGCTTTTTGTTTCAGAATTGTATAATTTTTTACATCTTCGTAAGGGTGTTCGTCCTGATTGAGTATATCATTCATATACCAATAATCAAGAATTTTACATATATTATTCTTTTGCAATTCAATACCTCTTTTCAACGATTATATAGCTGTCATAACAATATAATATTAGTATATCATAAATTTGTGGATAATTCAAGGGATTGACAAAAAATCTGCCAATCCCTCAGTCTGTAGAAAAAGTCATATTTTACATCGGACACGGCACAACCTATTCCTACAAGGCGGCTATATATCGTAAATCTGTGTAGGGGCTGCCTTTGGCAGTCCGCAATTTCGGAACAAAATTTATGTAAAAGCCATTAGCTATAGGCTGACGGCTAACAGCTAAAGGCTTTTACAAAATTAAAACAGTCCCCTCACATCTTCAAAGGAAAGTGCAGGCTGCAAAGCAAGATTAATTCCGCAGGCGATAAGTTCCGAGCCACGCTCTGCAAGACGGTCAATATCCCGTGGAGTTACCATCATATTCGGCGTATTATCGGGAATATCCTCCCACAGACTCCGCAAAATCGTGTGCATATCCACAACTGTGGGAATTCCCACCGCTATCACAGGCACTCCGAGAGTTGCCGCTGAAAGTTCCCTCCGTGAATTTGCCACACCGCTGCCCGGGGAAATTCCGCTGTCGCTTATCTGAATTGTACAACCCAGCCGCTTTGTATCGGAACAGGCAAGAGCATCCACAGCCACAACTGCTGACGGCTTTATTTCACGGCATACAGCCTTTATCAGTTCCGCAGTTTCAACTCCCGTCTGCCCTAAAACTCCACCTGCAAGACAGCTGACGGAACGGAGAGAGCGAAGAAAATCATCGTCATTTTCACTAAGTTCCTCTTTGAAATGACGGGTAGCAAGGACTTTTTCAGCTGTCCAAGGTCCGATTGCGTCGGGAGTAATATCCCTGTTGCCCAACCCAGCCACAAGGATTTCGCCCTCGGGGAGCATAGATTTCAGTTCCTCAGAAAGTTCCCGTGCCATAGCCTCATAATTGGCACAATATCGGCTTAAATTGCCGCTTTCAAGGGTGATATACCGCCCCTTTCCCTTGCCTAAAGAGGCACGATGATTGTCATTTTCGATTACAATTTCAGTTATGGAAAATGCGTTTCCACGGCGGAATTTTTTCACTCCCTCAGGCAGGTTATCCTCGTTGAATTGCTCCATTGCAAGGTCTGTTCTGATATTCATAAGCTCTCCTTTGTGAATATTGCTATATTTCAAATACAAATATTCGTTATGTTTTTCTCTTTTACCTATTGATTTTTTCAGCAAATAATGGTATAATTATTATTGTCTCAGTGGGTAGCTGTGCGTTGCAGCTGCCGCATATCGTAACTGATATGTATAAAATATGTAATATACTGCGGTTTATCCGTGGAAAAATTCGGGAGGTGCAATTATGCCAAATATTAAATCTGCAAAGAAGAGAGTTAAGGTTAACGCAACTAAGGCTGCTGCTAACAAGTCCAGAAGAACAAACCTCAAGACAGTTCTCAAGAAGGCTGATATCGCTTGTTCTACAGGTGCTGCTGATAAGGCAGAGGCTATCAAGCTCGCTGTTAAGAAGGTTGACCAGGCTTGTGCAAAGGGTCTTATGCATAAGAATAAGGCTGCAAGAAAGAAGGCACAGCTTGCTAAGAAGCTTAACGCTGCTGAATAATTGAATAAAATCAACCCCGATGTCTTGCGAATCGGGGTTTTTTGTTTATATTATTGTTTTGGGGTTAATCTCTGATGAAATCCTTATCCCTTTGGGACATTGATGAATCATCTGAATATCGCTCAACTTTCATATGCAAATCGTACTTTTCCCGCAATTCAATAATTCTGCTCATCATAGGGGAGCGGTGATGTTCGTCAATGGCGGTCTGATTTTCCCAGCTGTCAATCAGAAGTACCGTTTCATCATCGCCCATAGGCAGAAAATAGTCATATCTTAAATTGCCTTTTTCCCCACGGATTTGTTCCACAATTCCGCTTGAAATCATTTCCTCTGCGAATTTTCGGGCATTTCCGTTTATTCCGCTGTAATAAATATTAACTGTTATAGCCATAAATCCACCTCATATATAATCCGCCCTGCTTATTGCTCCCCCAACTAAACCTTGCCATCAAATACTCGACATAAAGAAATTTTCTCTGCGTCAGAAAAACTTGAAATGCGAGAGCATTCCTGCGTTTTTCTTCCTTGATAAATTTCCTTTCTGCCTTCGTCTTTTTGGCAAGGTATAATTGGTGGAGCAATATTCGGCAAGGCGGTTTAGTTATCTCTTACGCTTGACAATTTTAATTCGCTTTTTTTCGGGAGCTTTTGCAATCTCCACAGTTTCGGGTTCAGCCGTAACTTCGGGGATTTTTTCTTTTTCCTCAACAGGAAATTTCATAGGTTCAGCCATTTGCTTACCCACAACTGCAACAAATTCGCCGTCCTCAATTTCACCATAGTCCTCATATTTGCTGACGCCCTCATTTTCCTCGTCAACCTCGCAGATGAACTCCGCCACTTCGCTGCCCTCGGAAAAATCGGCAAATTCAATAATCAGATTGACATTTCTGCCGAAGTCGAATACAAGTTCCACATCGGGAATACTGCCGTATGAGGGGAAAATCATTACTGCCGTGTCACTGGCTGTCATTTCAGCTGCCGCATAAAGCTTTGCAATGTCATCGGGATTAATCTCGTTGGCAGAAGTGATATGCTGCCACTTTGCATTGCCTACACAGTAAATACTGCCGTCGCTTTCGTACAGGGAAATTGTGGGATTTAATGGGAAAAATTTGCGTTCCCTGCACAGATAGCCTGCCTTGGAAAGTGCTTTCACGACCTTGCCCTCACGTGCGGCTCTGGCAAGCTTTGAAATATACACCTCAAAAAGTTCCTGCATTGAGAAAAATACCGCATTTTCTACGTATTTTCCGAAATATCCGCTGCTGTTCTTCTGGAGAACCATTCGGCAGATATTCAGAACTGCCGTATATTTCTTGGCATTTCTCGTATTGATACAAGCCGCAAAATCACGCTCCACGCTGTCGCACAGTTCCACATCATCAAGCTGAATGATAATTTTTTTCAGTTCCTGCTTATTTACGTGGCTGTCAACAAGTTTCAGAAGAACTGCCGCTGCCGTCTTTATAAGGCGATTTTCCGCACGATTTGGAGTGAAAACATCGTGGCGGACGTACAGCCTTTCACGGTGGGCGAGATTTCGCCGTATATTCTCGGAGAAAAGAATACTGCCCTGCATTGAGTTGGTATTTTCCTCAATGGAAGTATACCCCGAAAGCATACCGCTTTTCATAATTTTTGAAAATTCACGAATGAACACAGCGGCGAAATATTCCATAAATGAGCTGTCCTCGCTGTCAAGAAGTTCCGCTGTATTCTTCTCAAAGGGCATATCAAGATAAGCCGAAACCATACGTCCCAGCAAGCCTTTAGCCTCGGTGACTGACTTTCCCAGCCGTGGGTAAATTTCAATTGCCCTGCCGTCATTAAGACGCAGTACACCTGCAAAATCACGGGATTTTATAACCTTTATTCCCTTTTCCATACACAGGAGCATAAGCTGTGGATTTCGCAGGGCAAAGTCCTCGATTTTCTCAAAAAGTTCCGAATTTTCCTCGTTAAACTCTATTATAACGTCATTTTCAAATCTTGCAATTATATCTTTCATCTCAAATTACCTGTAAATATTTATAAAATCCTGCTCAGTCCAGTTATCGGGATTTCCAATGCGGTAAATATTCCTGTCGGAGTCGAATGCCTTGATAAATTTCGGCTGAATTGTTTCAATGAACGTGTTTTCGTCATTGAGAATAAGGCGGATTTTCTCGTAATCGTCAAAGAAATATTCCTGCAAGAGGGGAATAATTCTGTTGTTGAAAATTTTTCTCAATGTGCCGATATCACGGATTGAGCCGTCTTTATTCATAAAATATGCGTGACCGATTGTATGCTCACGGTCATAGTAATATTCAATTCGCTGATTTATAGCCGTAAGCATTTCGCAGAGGTCAATTTCTCCGCAATTTTTCAGCAATTCGGGAACAGGCATCATTTCCGTGAAGTCAAAACGTCGTCTTAAAGCCGTGTCAAGCATTGCAATTGAACGGTCAGCGGTATTCATTGTGCCGAGGA
>CALFMA010000327.1 GCA_937880065.1 uncultured Ruminococcus sp. | reverse complement strand
TACTATGAAAACTTCCACGACAACATTGATGGAGCTTTAGCTGATATTGCAGGTGTTGCAGCAGGAAATCTGCTTAATTTGCTGGTTGCCAAAAAGATTGTCGGCTCACTTATACAGGGCGGAGCAGGTGGAGAAATTTCGCAGAATCCGCTTATATACGTTGTAGTGTATGTTCTTGCAATGATTTCAGTTTTAATAGCAAGCGGCAGACTTATTTTCAAATTTTATAAAATCAAGCCTATAAATCTTTCAAAGTTTGGCAGCGGAAAAGAGATAAAAGACGATTTTGCCAAGGGCGGACTTAATGGAAAAAGATATTTCTATGGATTTGCAATGAGAAATATCAAGCGTAATTTTTCTAAAAGTATTACGCAGATTGTAACAGTATCTTTGAGCTATCTTTTATGCTTTGTAATCTGTAATACATTTCTTACGGTTTCGACCGGTTCTTCAAAAAGTCTTGCAGAAATATGTGATTATTCATTAAAGGCGGATATTGTTCTTAGTCAGAGTTGTTTTACTCAGGCTGATATTGATGTTTTAAAGGAGAAACACGACATTGATACCGTTTATACTCAATCGGATATTATGAATGATGTGGAGTGCAGCGTAGGTGAAAACTCAGTACAGACTATAGTATATAGTGGAAATCTTGCGGAAATACTTGCAGAAAACTTAAAGCTTGATTATAATGATAAAGAACCGTTTGCTGTTCTGATTGGCGATAACTGTGCTGAAAAAACGGAAATCGGAGTTAAGGTAAATGATAAGGAATATAATGTAAAGCTTAACGACGCATATGACGATGTATCTGATAGCTTGCAGAGTGTACTTCGTTCAATCGGAACATATCTTCTTATAAATGAGAAAACTGCTTCTGATATTGGCTGCAAAATTGATAAATATTCATCTATATTACTTGAAATGGATGAAAAGCTTACAATAGAGTCATTAAGTGAAGAATTGGGCGGTATTGAATTTGTAGTTGAAGATATGAATGAGGGAAAGAAACAGAGTGCACAGCAGCTTTTCGGAATAGTAATGCTTGCTGTTTATATTGTGGCAGCCACAATCCTGCTGAGTTTTATGATTATAAATAACACAATTAAGGAAAATGCGGCTACAAGAAAACGAGAATTTGGAATAATGTGTGCTATTGGTATGAAAAAGGAAAATCTTTGTAAAATCTGCTGTTGGGAAAATATGATACTCAATGCAATTTCTGTTATTGCAGGAATTCTTCTGTCAGTTCCATTGAATATATATCTTACATTGATATTACACAACAGCATAAGAATTTCTGCAATGGCTTACATAATTGTAATGGTTGTATTTTCAGTAGTAACATTATTCTTTGCATATTCATTTATGAAGAAATATTCAAACAGTTCAATTGTTGATATGATAAAAGTTGATTAATTCTGGAGGAAAGATTATGTCAGTAATTAAAGTGAAAAATCTAAATAAGTATTATAAATCAGGCAGCGAAAGTTATCACGCTTTAAAGAATGTTAATTTTGAGGTCAACGAAGGTGAATTTGTAGTAATTCTCGGACATAGCGGCTCTGGAAAAAGTACGCTGCTCAATATTATCGGCGGACTTGATGAATATGATTCCGGTGAAGTTTGCCTTAACGGTATGAATTACAAAGATGCAGATGACGTGAAAATGTCTGATTTCAGATGTAGTACAATAGGATTTGTATTTCAGTCGTATAATCTCATTCCCGTTCTGAATGTGTATGAAAATATAGTTTTTCCGGTCAATATAAGCAATAAGAATGTGGATGAGGAATATATTGATCATCTTATGACTCAGCTTGGTATAGCAGATAAGAAAAAATCTTTTCCCTCAATGCTTTCAGGCGGTCAGCAGCAAAGAGTTGCAATAGCAAGAGCCCTTGCAAACAAGCCTAAAATCATTCTTGCAGATGAGCCGACAGGAAACCTTGATACAAATACGGGTAATGACGTTCTTAAAATACTTCTTGACGGTATTCATACGTATGGTCAGACGTTGGTTATGATAACACATAATCCAAGTATTGCGGATTATGCCGACCGTGTAATCAGAATTGAAAACGGAGAATTGGTACAGCAATAAAAGTGGAATTACGTTTCCGCTGAAAGGAATATTTTGTATGCAGATAGTAGAAAATCTGAATTTGTATTTTGAAAATATACTTTCCTACAAAGCCGATGCAGACAAGAATACGACAATGGATATGTCAAGACATATCAGAAAAAACTTGTCAAATATCGGACTTAAAATGAGAGATAAGATTATTTTTACATATTTTGATACAGGAATAGAATTTCTTGTACCATTGATAAATGAAAATACAAAAAGTTGCAGCGGATATACAATAAAACCGAAATTCAGAATGGTCAATGCAGTTAAAATCAGATACGAGGGTGATTTCAGTTGTATAAACGAAGCACTTGAAATACTGAAAAAATATATAGCGGAAAAAAAGTACAGAGCTATTTCAAATCCGTATTACAAAATCGTAAGAGATGATGAAAGTCTGAATTATGGAATCTGGGATATTTACATTAGTCTTGACAGTAATATTCTTTAAGGCAAGCAAGAACAGGAGTTTATATATTTTTCTGGTTTTTACTAAGACAAATAAAAAACGGGTGTACTTTGATTGGTACACCCGTTTCAGTTTGTCGAAAAGAATTCAAACACTTTACACGCACTTAAAATTATGATATAATTATATTAAAGTGCCTCGCACATCCGCAAACTAAAGTTTGCTCCGTGCGGATCGGCAA
>CALFMA010000326.1 GCA_937880065.1 uncultured Ruminococcus sp. | reverse complement strand
TAACAGATTCTACAATATCTATGACTACAACAAGGTACAGTTACATAACCTTTACGGACCAGGGCATTCACTGCCGTTGTCAATGAACCGACAGTAATATCAAGCTGCTTGGCAACCATGGACATATTCTTGACTTCATCCATTCCGATTGCATTGATTACATGAAAGTCATTTACGGAAATATTGTGAAATTCTCCTGTCACAAGAACGTCTTCTTCCAATTTTAATATTTGCTCTTTGAGGTTTAATGTCGGTTATTTGACCATAAATCACATCGCCTACTTTTAAAAGAGCTGGTTTTGCATCTGATATAACAGAAATAACTTTCATTTTTTGGTTAATTTCAACATTTCCAAGTACTGTTGATTTAATTTCACCATTATCATCGTAAGTACCTTCTCCAGGCATATATTGCTCTATAATTCCTACTTTATCTCCAGGCATTACGATTTTTTCATCTTCTATATTCATATCAAACTCACCAAAATATAGATTTATTAAATTTATTAAATGATTTTGATCAGGTAGAAACTTTAACAGAGCAATTTAAAGAAATTCCAGAACTTGCAGAAAAATATGCTTTTTGCTCACGGGGTAACGGAGATTTTCAATAGTTTCAAAAAGCCGCTGTTCCGTTGGAGATACAATATAATCCGTTGCATAAACTGAAAACGCATCTGCGGCAAAGTCGGGAATATCGGCAAAAAATACAACATTCACCCTTATGTTAAGCCTTTTCAGTTCCGCCGCAAGCTCATATCCCCAGCAATTTTTCTCGGAAAAATGCAGAAAAAGCACTCCCCCGCAGTTATTCAGCAAATCAGAGATAACCTTATTTTTTTCACAATATATTTCTGTTTCATCATTTGGAAAAGCGTTTTTCACCAAATTACGCATATTTTCAGCCTGTGAAAGCTTTTCATCAGCTATAATAAACCGCATAAAACCACCCTCTTTCCACAATTATACCACATTAAATGAAAATATGCAACTCCTATTCTCTGTCAAATAATTGACGGAACAGCAAACCATGGAACGATTTAACAAATTGTTCACAGAATTTGCAGATTTTTTATAAAAACCTGCCTATAGTGTTGCACTTTTGTTGCACTAAATAGGTTATAATAAGTTATCAAAAGGAGATAAATGTTTTTATGAAGAAAAAGAATTCAGTCGTTTTATCGACACTCGGAATAATTATGTGCATTGTTTTCGGCTTAATGCTGCTGTGCAATGTAATTATTATTATAAAAGGTACAGTTAATCCCGAAAAGCCGCCCTCGGTGCTTGGTATTACCCCAATGGTTGTACAATCAGGCTCTATGAGCGGCAATGCCGAGGACCATATAGAAGTTGGCGACCTGATATTTATTTCCAAAGCTGAGGCGGACAAGCTGAAAGTCGGAGATATAATATCATTTATGGAGGAAAAACTTGTAATCACTCACAGAATCACAGCTATTGAAAAGGACGAGCAGGGCAAACTCCTTTTCACCACAAAAGGTGATGCCAATAATGTTGAGGACAGTTTCCCTGTTTCGGAAGAACAGCTTGTGGGCATTTACCGTTTCAGACTTGCAGGTGTCGGCGATTTCGCAATGTTCCTGCAAACTCCCCTTGGAATGATAATTTTCATGGGAATTCCCCTTTGCCTTTTCGTTATTGCAGATATAATCCGCAGACGTAAGGACGACAAAGAGGAGGACAAGAAAACTGCCGAATTACAGGCAGAAATCGAAAGACTCCGTAAAATTGCGGAGGAAAAACAAGATTAAGTTATATACCGTCCTGTGTGCCACACACAGTTACGGTTTATATGCAAACCAACAAGGAGGTTACATATTATGAGTAAAAAGATTAATTTTTTAAGAGCAGGCGCATTAACTATGGTTCTGGCATTAGGTACAACATGTTTTATGAGTGGCACACTTGCAAAATATGTGACCAGCGGTCAAGGCACTGATAGTGCAAGAGTTGCAAAGTTTGGTGTTAAAATTACAGCTAATGGTGAAACTTTTACGAATGAATATGCAAAAGATGATACTTCATTTACACTTGCTGCAAGTACTGTTGTTTCAGCAGACGATGTTGTTGCTCCTGGTACAGCAAAGGATATGCTTAGTATGACTTTAACAGGCACCCCCGAAGTTGCTGTAAGAGTAAGTTATGATGTTACAGAATTCGAACTTACTAACTGGACAACAAACGGTACAGACCAGTATTGTCCCATTATTATCAATGTAAATGGCACCAAGTATAATTGCCTTGAAGCAACAAATATTGACAGCTTTAAAAATAATGTTATAGGCGCCATTGAGGATTACAGCAAAGATTATATTGCTGGAACTGATTTGGCAGGAGTTGAGGATGAATCACTTGCTATCAGCTGGGAATGGCCTTTCTCAACATCTGAGGCTAACGATGTCAAGGATACAGCACTTGGTGACAGAGCAGCAGCCGACAACGCAGCAACTATCAAGCTTACAGTTAAGACAACTGTAACACAAATCGACTAAATTAAGCTAAAGCTAAAAAATTGTGCATAGCCACATAAATAAGTGAAAGAACAGGTTTTCATCATGTGGCAGGTGAAAACCTGTTCCCATTATTAAAAAAGGAGGAATTATCAATGTCCATAAAAATCAGAAAAATTATGCTGCCAATCATTGTTATACTTTTCCTCCTTGAAGTGCTTACGCTGCCCCTTGTGCTTGGTATGACCTACGCTACGGGAAGCGAAACTCCCGAACATATTCTCACCTTTGCGGAGAGAAATCTTACTTGGGATATGCACACCGAAACAGATTCAAGCGGAGCTGCCGTGCTTTCCCTTTTTGAAGCGGTTTACGGCAACGCAAAATCCCATAACGATGAAAAAATCATCGCACCGGGAACAAGCGGAAAAAGTATCGTCCGACTTAAAAATGAGGACGAAAACCCCATATATTTTACGGCTCTTGTCTATTCAATCCGTACAGATGAAAAGCTCCCTGCGGAGGTTTCTCTGGCAGGCGAGGGATTTTCCCCTACAAATAACTACACGCTCCCACAGGGAATATCAAAAGAAAATGTATTAGAGTATTTGGAAAAATTAGAAGTATATTATTTAGCAAATAAATCAGAAAATTTATATTTTGCTCTTTTAGGAGATTGTAGTGAAGAAAATGAAGAAACAAAAGATTTTAAATATATTATTTTAAGATGTTTTAATGTTGCAGGAGCCATGAATGAATTTAATATTGGCGAAAGCCACACCCCTGAAACACAT
>CALFMA010000325.1 GCA_937880065.1 uncultured Ruminococcus sp. | reverse complement strand
TACAAAAAGTACCTGCTTATGCTTCTGCCTAAGCTGACAGAATCCCTTTTTCGCAGAAATATAATATAGAGCAACTGATAGAAGCAAGCAAGAATAAACAGCAACGCAATCACATCAGCCCATATTCTTGCAGTCATGTATGGCACGGCAAAGATCGCTAAAATATATATCAGAAAAGAAATCAAAAAAATAAGCGAAAATTTTTTCATACTGCATATCCCTTTCCTATCCGTTCTGAAAATTACCGATCAACACATACTGAAAAACAACACACTATCGTAACGCACCCTAATCTGGCGTGTCTGCCAATTTCACCACACCCGCATATTAAATTCTGCGGCAAAACACATCACACCGCAGAGGGAATTCCCCTCTGCGACATGAGTTTGAATTTACTGTACATTATTATTTTCGGAAGCTTCGGCAGCCTTAACAGCAGCTTCTGCCAATGCGCTTAAATCATTGAGAGAGGGTGCCGCCTGTGCAGGTGTTGGCTGTTCAGCAGGCTGATTTACCTGTGGTGCCGCCTGTGCAGGTGCTGGCTGCTCAGCAGGCTGATTTACCTGTGGAGCCGCCTGTGCAGGTGCAGGCTGTTCAGCAGGCTGATTTGCCTGTGGTGGTGTCTGTGCAGGTGCTGGCTGCTCAGCTGGCTGATTTGCCTGTGGTGCCGCCTGTGCAGGTATTGGCTGTTCAGCTGGCTTAGCCTCAGCTGGCTTTGGAGCGTCCTTATTTACATCAACTTTCTTTGCATCGTCCTTTTTAGGAGCATCCTTTTTCTGTGGATTTTCCAGTTCCTTCTTTTCAGCAATATCACCCGCTGACTCGATGTAAATATCCTCATCTGCAAGGCTTCCTACAAAGTTAAGCTGCTTAACAGGAATACGCTTCAATGGGGAATAAATGAACTTATTACAGGAATAATTGCAGTCAACAAGACCTCTCTTTTCGCAAAGAACCTTATTGCCGTCCTTGGCACGTCTGCCGAACTGGCAGTAATCGCACTTCGGAGCCATGTGCTTATCGAAATATTTTCCGCCTTTGAAAATAGAAAAAAGATCCATTTGTTTCACCTCATTTTTAAAGTACAAAATCATCTGCTTTATATTATACCATATAATTTTATTTTTGTCCAGTATTTTTTATAAAATTGTTACAGAAAATCTGATTTTTTTCTTTTTAGCTGTCAATTTCACAATTTTGTTTTAGTATATAATTTAATTTTCTCGATAATATTGAAAAAATATCACAGTTATGGTATAATAGTATATTAAGATATATAGGGAATTTTTATGTACTCATACCAATCCCACAGTAGGTGAAAATATGAAAAAATGGACAAAAAAAGATATAGATAAAAGTCTTGTGCCGAAACTGGCATCAGGCTGCGGAATATCAAGCCTTGCCGCCGCTGTTCTTGCGGCAAAGGGCTATACCTCTGCCGATGATGTAATAAATAAACTCGAAGTGTCGGAGCTTTCAAGCCCCTTTCTTATCAGAGATATGGAAATTGCCGCTGATATTATAAACGAGGCAATTGAAACGGAAACCCCCATTTGCGTTTACGGCGATTACGACTGTGACGGAGTCATGGCAACAACTATCCTTGCCACCTATCTCACCGAGGCAGGTGCAGCCGTTACCTGTTATATTCCCGAACGTGCAGAGGGCTACGGATTGAACAAATCCGCCGTTGAACAGCTTCACGAGGACGGCATAAAGCTGATTATTACCGTTGACAACGGCATTTCTGCCATTGAAGAAGCTGAGTACATTTACTCTCTCGGAATGAAACTTATTATCACCGACCACCACCAGCAGGGCGAAACTCTCCCACGTGCTGAGGCTATTCTCGACCCCCACCGCCACGATGATTGCTCCCCTTTCAAATATTCATGCGGTGCAGTTGTTGCATTAAAACTTGTGGCGGCTCTTGACGGCGGCGATTATACTCTTGCCTTGGAGCAATTCGGCGACTTGGCAGCTATTGCCACAATTGCCGATATTGTTAACATTACAGGGGAAAATCGTCTTATTGTCCGTTACGGATTGGAACTGATAAACAGCACCGACCGCCCCGCTCTCATCGCCTTGAAAGAAGTAAGCGGCTATGGAGACAAAACCATTGACGCTATGGCTGTGGGATTTGGTCTTGCTCCGAGAATTAATGCGGCTGGTCGTTTCGGTTCACCTATGACTGCCCTTGAACTTTTCACCGAATACGATACTGATAAAATCAACAGCCTTGCACAGGAACTTGACACTCTCAATCAGCAGCGCAAGCAAACGGAAAATGAAATTACAGCTGAGATTTACGATATTCTCAGCAAAAATCCCGATATTCTCCGTGACCGTGTAATTGTAATATGCGGAAAAAACTGGAATCACGGCGTAATCGGCATTGTTGCCGCACGAATTATGGAACAGTTCGGCAAACCCTGTTTCATTGCCTCGGAAGAACACGGCGAAATCCGTGGTTCTGCACGTTCTTTCGGCAGTTTTTCAGTATTCTCGGCTCTCACCTACGCCGCAGATGTACTTGAAAAATTCGGCGGTCACCCCGGTGCAGGCGGATTTACCGTGAAATCGGGTATGGAAGATGAATTCCGCCGCCTTATTAATAAATATGCCCTTGAAAATCACAAGGAAATGCCCTTTTGTGAACTTGCCGCAGATTTAGCCCTTACACCTATGGATATTACCATTGACAATGTAGAGGGGCTGAACACTCTCGAACCCTTTGGAATGGGCAATGAAAAGCCTGTTTTCATTGTGGAAAACGCAATAATAAAGGACATTATCTCCCTTTCAAACGGAACTCATTCAAAACTCAGAGTTGTAATCGGCAGAAATGAATTTGACGCACTCCGTTTCAAGGCTGCTCCCAATTCGCTGCCTGTGAAAAAGGGCGATATATGCGATATGGCGGTAACTCTTTCCGTCAATAACTATATGGACAGACGCTCTGTGAATATGTATATTTCCGATATACGAGTTCACAGTTTCAATCAGGATAAATATTTTGCAGCTCTCACTTCCTTTGAAGCCTTTATGCGTGGGGAGGAACTTCCGCAGGCTTACTACCCTGCTATGCTCCCCACAAGAGATACAGCCGTAATGATATACAAGCTTATTCCAAATGAGGGAATTACCGCCGATAATCTGTATTTTCAGATATGCGGCAATGTCAATTACTGCCGATTTGCCGTTGCTGTTGAGGCTCTTTCACAGCTTGGGCTTATTACGGTAAACTGCGGAGATAACGTCATAAGACGTGTCAGGGTTTCACAGAAAGCCGACCTCGATTCGGCGGAAATTCTCGTAAAACTCCGCAATATTTCGCAAAAGAAAGGGTGATAATATGAACAATGATATGCGTAAAAATAATACCGAGGACGCTATTCACGACCTGCCTATACCAATAACTCCCATTGATGAACTTTCAGCGGAAGATATTAAGAATATCCCCGATTTCGATGATAATTTCACCATTGAAATGATTATTCAGAAAATTCTGAAAGATGACAGACAGTATGATTTAAGCAAAATTCTTTCAGCCTATGAGTTCGCAGAAAAGGCACATAAAGGGCAGAAACGCTCGTCGGGACAGGATTATATTATCCACCCTCTCGCTGTAAGCTATACCCTTCTTGAACTGGGAATGGATACGGATACCATTTGTTCCGCCCTGCTCCACGATGTAGTTGAGGATACTCCCGCAACTCTTGATGACCTGAAAAAACGATTCGGTCAGGACGTTGCACTTCTCGTTGACGGAGTTACAAAGCTGGGTAAAATTCCCACCAATTCCAAAGAACAGCAGCAGGCTGAAAATGTCCGCAAAATTCTCCTTGCAATGTCGCAGGATATACGTGTAATGATTATCAAGCTTTCAGACCGCCTGCACAATATGAGAACGCTGAAACACCGTCCTCCCGAAAAGCAGAGAAGTACGGCTCTTGAAACAATGAATATATATGCCCCCATTGCTCACCGTCTTGGAATTAGAGCAATTCAGGAGGAACTGGAGGACCTTTCATTCCGCTATCTTGACCCCTATGCATACAATGAAATCGAAAGTATTCTCGAAAATAAAAAAGAAGAACGTGAAGCGTTCATCGAAATAATCAAAGAGCGAATCAAGGAGCGATTCAAGAAAGAGGATTTCTCCGAACCACCTGTTGTATCGGGACGAGTAAAGAGCATTTACAGCATTTACAAGAAAATCTTTATGATGCACAAGAACATTGATGAGATTTATGATAAATATGCTGTAAGAGTTATTGTTTACACAATCCCCGAATGTTACGGAGTTCTCGGACTTATCCACGATATGTTCAAGCCTCTGCCTAACCGCTTCAAGGACTATATTGCAACTCCAAAAGCCAACGACTACCGTTCACTTCATACAACGGTTTTAGGCAGGGAGGGTATTCCATTTGAGGTGCAGATTCGTACTTGGGATATGCACGAAACCGCTGAATACGGTATTGCTGCCCATTGGAAATACAAGGAGGGAATTCGTTCCCGTGATAAAATGGAGCAGCGTCTTGCATGGGTAAGACAGGTTATTGAAGCCCAGCAGACCTCTGATGACGTTGAAGAAATTGTCCGCATAATCAAAACGGATATTGCTCCCGAAGATGTTGTAGTAATGACTCCCAAGGGCAGATCAATTATTCTTCCCATGGGTTCAAATGTAATCGACTTCGCCTACAGAATTCATACCGAAATCGGTCATAAGACAGTAGGTGCAAAGGTTGACGGCAGAATTGTTCCCCTTGATTTCAAGCTTGAAACGGGACAAATCTGCGAAATTCTCACTTCCAAGGACCCTGAAAAAGGTCCCAACAGAGCATGGCTCAACACCGTGTTCACCACAGATGCACGTTCAAAAATCCGTTCATGGTTCAAAAAGGAACGCCGTGAGGAAAATATCGCCGAGGGTAAGGCTGAGGTTGAACGTCTTTTCCGCAGACATCACATAAATGTTCCCGACAAGGAACTTGCAAATTTCCTCAAAGACGATTTTGCAAAGCACAACTGCGAAAATCTCGATGACTTCTTTGCTTCCGTAGGATACAAGGGAACTTCCCTTGAAAAGATGATACCAAGGCTGAAAGAGCGTTATAACAAACTCTACGGCGAAACTGTACAGGAATCGGGCAGCACTTCAATGATTAAGGCAAAGCCCGACGGCAGAAACAGTATCATTCTTGACCAGATTAACGATATTGCCATTAAGTTTGCACAATGCTGCAATCCTCTCCCCGGAGATGACATTGTGGGATTTATTACAAGAGGTTTCGGTCTTTCGGTTCATACCACAAAATGCACAAATTACCGTGCAGCAATGCAGCGAAATGACGATGAAGAAATCAAGCGCTGGTTTGATATTCAATGGTCAGAGCATACAGGCTCACAGTTCCAGACAAGCTTTGAAGTTATTGCAAGCAACCGAATCGGTCTTGTCTATGACATTACGGCGGTGCTTATGGAATCACGTATTCCCATTGTTCATTCAGCGTCAAGAGTATTGAAAAACGGCGATGCTATTTTTGAATGTACCATTGTTATTTCAAGTATGGAACAGCTTAAAGGTATTTTTGACAAAATCAAGAAAATCAAGAACGTCCTTTCCGTGGAGCGTTCTACTATATAGGAGGCAGCTATGAATATTAAAACATTACAGCTTGGAGAGCTTAAAGCCAACTGCTATATCGCAGTAACTGCCCCGCATCAATGCGTTGCCATTGATGTGGGAGGCTCTCCACGGCTTCTTATAGAATACCTTAAAATGAACAGTCTGAAGCTTACTAAAATCCTCCTCACCCACGGCCATTTTGACCATACAGCTGGAGTTGAGGAAGTGCGTCAGGCTACAGGTGCAGAAGTTTTCATTCACGAAACCGACTCTCCTATGCTTGAAAGCTCCGCCCTTTCACTTCATTCAATGATTTCAATTATGCCCTTTAAGCCTGTTATGAAATACGAGATAATACGTGACGGCTGTATTCTCCGTGACGGAGATTATACTTTCCGTGTACTTCATACCCCCGGGCATTCCCATGGAAGCGTGTGCTATATCTGCGATGAGGAGCGTGTTATCTTTTCGGGAGATACTCTTTTCTGCTGTTCTGTGGGAAGAACTGATTTCCCCGGCAGCGACCCCCACTATATGATGCAATCCTTACAGATGCTTAACGAATTAGAGGGCAACTATAAGGTATACCCCGGTCATAACGAGTTCACCGACCTCGACTATGAACGTCGCAATAATCCATATATGAAGCCATTCAGAGGATAAGAAATGATAAATAAAAATGATGATTATAAAATGCCGATCGTGCTGATCGGCAATTCTTTTAAATATGAAATTGAGTCAATTTGCAAGCTTTTTTTCCATACCGCAAGATTTAATTTCACCGAAGATATTTCCGAAGCACAGGGTGACAGCTATATTATAACCGAAAAAAGTGTTGCAGGCAATGAAATGAAATTGCAGGCAGAAGTGCGGCTCAATGGCGATACTCCCGAAAAGGAGGAAATCCTGCTCCCTGAAAATACTGAAAAAAGCATTGCGGAACAGGAACTTTGCAGATTGATTTATCACATACTCTGCCGCAAAACAGGCATTACTCCCCCTTGGGGACTTATGACGGGTATCCGCCCTGTCAAAAAAGTTACGGAACTTATGGCGAAAGGGCTTTCCCGTGAGGAAATTGAAAACACTCTGCGGAAAAGATATGAACTTTCAGACAGCAAGCTTTCCCTTGCTTATGAAACTGCCGTAAATCAGCAGCCTATACTTGACAGTATTGATACATCTGCCGCAAGCCTTTATGTTTCAATTCCTTTCTGCCCTACAAGATGCAGTTATTGTTCATTCGTGTCACACAGTATGGCATCGGCTATGAAGCTTATGCCCCAGTACATAGACGCTCTTTGCCGTGAACTTGAAATTATCGGCAAACTTGTAAAGGAATGTGACACAAAAATTGATACGATTTATTTCGGCGGCGGAACTCCCACTTCAATTTCCGCTGAGGATATACGCAGAGTTATGGAGGCTGTTGCCGCTAATTTCGACCTTGACAGAATAAGGGAATACAGCTTTGAAGCAGGCAGACCCGATACCATAACAGAAGAAAAACTCCGTGTTATAAAGGAACTTGGTGCTGACAGAATTTCAGTAAATCCTCAGACGCTCAATGACGATGTACTCAAAGTTATCGGCAGACAGCATACGGGAAAAGAGGCTCTTGAAGCCTTTGAACTGGCAAGAAAAATCGGTTTTGACAATATAAATACCGACCTTATTGCAGGACTTCCTACGGAATCTGCTGAAAGTTTCAAGTATACCCTTGATAAAATAACGGAACTTTCCCCCGAAAGCATAACCGTTCATACGCTGACAGTAAAACGCTCGGCGACTCTTTTCCGTGAAGGAAATGTGAATATGGCTAATCCTGCCGCTGAAATGGTGGATTACAGCATTGAAAAGCTTATGGCGGAGGGCTATCTCCCCTACTATATGTACCGTCAGAAAAATACTGTGGACAACCTTGAAAATGTGGGATACGCAAAAAAAGGCTATGAAAGTCAGTACAACATTTTCATTATGGACGAAACACAGACAATTCTCGGTGCAGGCTGTGCCGCATCTACAAAACTTGTATATCCCGATGGACTTATCAACAGAATTCACAACTATAAATTCCCATACGAATACATCAACCGCTTTGATGAACTTATGGAGAAAAAACAGGAGGTTACTCAATGCCTGAGAAAAATCAAATCTACACCGCAGAAATAACGGGGCTTACCTCCGAGGGCAGCGGTGTCTGCCGTATTGAAAATATGGCTGTATTTGTTCCCGAAACCGCTGTAGGCGATGTGGCTGATATTAAAATTGTCAAGGTTTTAAGCAGTTATTGCTTCGGCATTGTGGATAAGCTGATTACACCTTCCCCCGACCGTGAAATGAGGGATTGCGGAGTTTACAAGAAATGCGGCGGCTGTGTTTACCGCCATATAAGCTATGAGGCGGAATGTCGTGCCAAAGATGAAACGGTACGCAGTGCCTTTGAACGAATAGGCGGACTTTCTCCTGAATATGACGAATTCATCCCAAGCCATAATTCTGACAGATACCGCAATAAAGCACAGTATCCCCTTGCTGTAGTTGACGGAAAGGCAATATGCGGATTTTTTGCTCCAAGAAGTCACCGTGTAATTGCCGTTGAGGACTGCCCCTTACAGCCGCAGATTTTCAGCAGTATCACAGCAGATATTCTTGAATTTATCAACAAAAAGAAGCTCCCTGTCTATGATGAATCCAAGGGAACAGGCATAATGCGTCACATTTATCTGCGTAAAGGTGCGTATTCGGATGAAATTATGGTATGCCTTGTGGTGCGTAAGGATATGTGCCGTCAGCTGAATTCCCTGTGTATGCGGCTGGCAGAGAAATATCCCGATATAAAGAGCATTGTGATGAATATTAACCCCACAAAAACAAATGTTATCCTCGGTGAAAACTGCGTTACTCTGTGGGGAAGCGATACAATTTCTGATACAATGTGCGGAAATAAAATTGAAATTTCGCCCCTTTCTTTTTATCAGATTAATACTCCCCAGGCTGAACGGCTTTACGCTAAGGCTTTGGAATATGCCAATCCCTCGGGAGATGAAATTATTGCGGATTTGTACTGCGGTGCAGGTACTATCGGTTTGTCAATGGCTCACAAAGTAAAGAAAATCGTGGGCATTGAAATTGTTCCCGAAGCTGTGGAAAATGCAAGAAAAAATGCCGCTGATAATAATGTGGCAAATGCGGAATTCCATTGCGGCGATGCAGGGGAAATTTTCTCTCAGCTCCACAAAAACGGCTGTAATCCCGATATTATTGTGGTTGACCCGCCGAGAAAGGGCTGCTCTCAGCAGTCCCTTGATGTGATACTCTCTGCTGCTCCACAAAAAATTGTTATGATTTCCTGCAACCCTGCTACTGCTGCCCGTGATGCCAAATATCTCTCCGAAAACGGCTACTCCGTGGACAGGGTATGCGGCGGAGATTTCTTCCCTGGAACTAAGCACGTTGAGTGCGTAGTTTTGATGTCAAAAAATAAGGCATAAAATTCCCGAATTATCGGCATTTATTGCCTGTTGTACTAAATGACAGTGTCAACCCTCACCCCTTTTTTACTGTATTTGGAAAGACATCTACGCAAAAAAAAATGGCTGACAACCAATCTGCACAGTGAGATGTATGTGCGGTTTAGATAACAGAGGGGGTGGTACACTGTCATTTGGTTGTCATTCGTCAATATGTACAAAGCAAAAGAATAAACCTATTGAAAGGAAGCTCTTATGATTAACCATAACGATCATTTAGGTTTTTTTATAGCTGTCGACGGACCAAATGGTGCTGGAAAATCGACATTAATTTCAGAGATAAAAAAACAGTTAGAGATTAAAGGGTACAATACATTTATTACACGAGAACCAACTGAATCAAAGTTAGGCAATTATTTACGTGATTACGCAGAAACTCATAAAGGCATTAGTGTTGCCTGCTTAGTAGCTGCTGACAGATATGAACACATTACAAATGATATACTTCCAGCATTACATGAAGGCAAAATTGTAATTACTGATAGATATATTCTTTCATCATTAATTCTACAAGTAATGGACGGCGTTAGCTCTGACTATATACTTAGTATTAATTCTAATATAGTTCAACCGGATTTACAGTTGGTCATTTTCGCGGATGAAATGGTCTTACAGAAAAGGCTTTCGGAAAGAGATAAATTGACAAGATTTGAAAAAGGCACACAATCTAAAAACGAGTTATCTCTAATGGAAGAAGGAATAGAAATTCTAAAATCAAAAGGTATTGATGTATTGTCTATCGATAACAGCTCTAATTTAAATGAAAATGTAACTAAGATTATTTCTTACATTGTTAACAGGTGTAAATTATGAAAAACTTCATGTTATTGAACTCACCTATTTTCTGGGATTCAACATCAGAACAGGAACAATACTTATCTCCTTTAGGATTGGGCTATATCGCAACTTATATAGAACAATCTGGTATCAACGTCGATGTTCTCGACTCTGTAAAGCTTAATAAACCTGTTTCAGAATTAATATCACTATTAAACTCAAAATCTCCGGATTATATAGGTATTAATATCTTTACACAAAATTACTGTATCGTAAAGTACATAATAGAGAGTATTAACTATCCATGTATATGTTTTGTTGGCGGACAAGCAGTTAAAAGTATTTACCAAGATATTTTAACATGGAATTCGTTCAATCCAATAAATATCATTATTGGTGATGGCGAATTGATTATTCCTGCGATTATTTCTGGAAAGTGTACTCAACAACCAGAAAAAACAATTGGAAACAAATACGTTTACAGAGTAAATAGTAATTCGATTTATTTTCCCAAAGACATAAACAATATTATTCTCATATTTAACAAATTCAAGATTTCCTCCATCATTCATCAAAAAAGGTTTTAATTTTTCAACTAACATAATAATTTTATTTACAATAATCCCATTAATACTTTCTTTAATATTTCAATGCCCTTGTCGATTTCCTCATATGTAATTGTAAGAGGAGGCAGGAGCCTGAGCTTTTCCTTTGCTGTGAGGACAAGGAGTCCTTCGTCGAGACAAGCCTTGCAGACATCTGCTGCTGACTTACCTTTAAGATTCATACCAATCATAAGTCCCTTGCCGGATACCTTTTCAACCGCATCAATCTGCGAAAGCTTTTCCCACAGGTAGTCCGCCTTCTTTGAGAGCTCTGTCATAAAGCCCTCTGCACAGACCTTATTCAGAACTGCGAGTCCGCCGGCACAAGCGATAGGGTTTCCGCCGAAGGTTGAGCCGTGTGTACTCTTTGAGAGGACATCGCAACAGCTTTCGTCAGCGACGCAGGCACCGATTGGAATACCGCCTGCGAGTCCCTTTGCGAGAGTTGTGACATTAGGCTTTACGCCGTAATGCTCAGAAGCGAGGAGCTTTCCTGTACGTCCGATACCTGTCTGGACCTCGTCTGCGATAAAGAGGAT
>CALFMA010000324.1 GCA_937880065.1 uncultured Ruminococcus sp. | reverse complement strand
GTCACTGAGCAATAGAGATAGAAGTTTTAAATTACTAAAAAAAATGTTGTTGCAGATAAAGAAATAGAGGCACTGACATTTGGACATACAATATATCCTTCTATACAATGGGCTTCTTTTGAAGAGATAGCTAATTACTCTTTAAATCACGCATTCTGGTGTGAAAGCCCAAGAATAGATTTATATGACACTGATGATTGCAAAATTGAAAAGGTAGTTTTTCTTGACATAGACGGAGTGCTCAATACAGACAATCGTTATGAAGAAGAAAATTTTGTAGCAATAAATGAAAAATTTGTTCAGAACCTTGCGTTGATAGTGCACGAAACTAACGCATCGATTATTCTTTCTTCTTCATGGCGATATGGATTGGAGGATATGTATGATTATATAGGAAAAGAAATGGACCCAAATATAAAACTTCTTGTTGATACTTTGAAAAAATATGATATGCATATATATGGAATGACTCCTGTAAGGTTTAACGGTCCTGATGGTCGTCCGTTTGAAATCAGAGCATGGCTGTCAGATAAGTCAAATCTTAAAAATTTTGTTATACTTGATGACGAAACATTCTGGAAATGGAACTGGCTTAAAAGTCATGTTGTATGTACAGAAGAAAAGTATTATAGCGATGATGGTGAATGTGAGAGAAGATGCGGACTCACCTATGAAATGGCTAAGAAAGCAATAGAGATTTTAAACAGAAACGAATAATTTTTTAAATTTAAAATGGTAAATAAAAAATTCTATACTTATGTATATATCAATTGAATGGAGGCACAATCATGGGAATGTACTTCAATCCATCAAATCAAGGATTTAAAAAAGCTATAAATAATGAGATATACATTGATAAAAGCGGACTTTTAAATATACTTAACAATAAACTTTTTATCGAAAGAAATTGTATATCAGTAAGCCATGCACGCCGTTTCGGAAAATCACAGGCGGCAGAAATGATAGATGCATATTACAGCAGAGGTTGTGACTCAAAAGAAATATTTTCAAATCTTGAAATATCAAAATCCGCAGATTTTGAAAAACATCTGAATAAATATAATGTAATTCATCTGGATATATCATCATTTGCAGACTATTATAAGGAAAATCTGGTATCAAAAATAATAGAACTGATATACAATGAAATGAAATCAGAATATCCGCAGATAATGGATATAGACAATCCATTTGCAACAATACTTAATCAGGTGTGTCAGGTATCAACAATTCCATTTGTTATTATAATCGACGAGTGGGATTGTGTGATAAGAAATTTTTCAGACAAGCCGGATTTGGTGCATGAATATCTTCAATTTCTTCACTCGCTGTTTAAAAGCAGAGAATCCAAAGAATTTCTTGCGCTTGGATATATAACGGGAATACTGCCGATAAAGAAAATCGAAGACGAGTCGGCACTGAATAATTTTCTGGAATACACGATGATTGACTCAGAAGAATTTACAACATATTTTGGTTTTACAGAAGCAGAAGTAGAAACATTGTGTAACAGATTTAATATGAATAAAGATTCTATAAAAGAGTGGTACAACGGATATCTTATAAACGGAAAACACATGTACAATCCAAATTCCGTTTATATGGCGGTAACGCGTAAAAAACTTGAAGCGTACTGGAAAAACACATCGGCATTCGGAACAATAAATAAGTTTATAACCATGAATTTTGATGGGTTGAAAGAAGATATCACAAGAATGCTTGCAGGCGAAAAAATATTTGTAAATACCAAAACATTTCAGAATGATTTATCATTGATTGAATCAAAAGATGAAGTGTTGACAGCACTTATTCATCTTGGATATCTCGGCTACGACAAAAATGAAAAATCAGCATATATACCTAACTATGAAATAAAAGAGGCATATCAGTCGGCGCTTTCAAAAGGAAAATGGAGTGAAATATCAAAATCAATTTCAAGATGTGAAGAATTGCTTTATGCAACGATACACGGAGATGCCAAAAAAGTAGCAGAACTCCTTGAACTTTCACACGAAACCTATACATCGATTTTAAAATACAGCGATGAAAACGCACTCAGTTGTGTAATAACAATGGCATATTTCACAGCACCGGCATATTACAATGTAATCAGGGAATTTCCTTCGGGAAAAGGATTTGCAGACATTGCAATGATACCAAGAGCTGATTCGGGAGATAAACCTGCAATGATAATTGAACTTAAATGGGATAAAGATGCAGATACGGCAATAAAGCAGATAAAAGAAAAACGTTATGTCGGTAATCTTAAAGGTTATGGAAAAGAAGTATTGCTTGTTGGAGTCAGCTATGACAAGGAAAATAAAAAGCATGAATGTGTTATTGAGAAGGTTGATATAGTAGCAAATAATATTTAAAATAATAAAATATATATTGAAATTTTTATAAAAGAGGTGATCTGTAAAAAATGAGTGAACTAATAACAGCTACAAGAGTAGAAAAACATGTAATCAAATCATCATGCAGTTATTTTCCTATGCTGATGGATTTCTGTCATAAGTCTAAAAATCTGTATAATCATGCAAACTATATAATTCGTAACAAGTTTACCAAAGAAAATATTTTAGTCAGTTACGGAGAACTTGATAAAATCCTGAAAAAAGACTATGACTATCCTGATTATCAAAGCATGCCCACCGCACAGACAGCACAACAAACGTTAAGACTGCTCTGCAAGAACTGGAAATCGTTTTTTACGAGTATAAAAGACTGGAAAAAACACAAAGATAAATATCTCGGCAGACCCAAACTACCGAAATATCTTAAAAAAGACGGTCAATATATCCTTATACTTACCAATCAGAACTGCAAACTACAGAACGGAAAAATCAAGTTTCCGAAAACATTCTGCGGTTTTGAAATAACTCCTGAATTTATTAAAAACGATAATGCAGTATCATTTCAACAGGTTCGTTTTTTGCCAAGAAGAAACAGAATAGTCGTGGAAGTGGTGTACACAGTAGCTGTTTTGAAAGAAAAGCCCGATAACAACAGATATATAGGAATTGATATAGGTGTGGATAACCTTGCTACTGTTTGCAATAACATATCAGACAATGCTTTTATTATTAACGGTAAACCGTTAAAGTCAATAAACAAATACTATAACAAAAAAATCAGTCATTATCGAGAAGTTGCAAAAAGAATGAACAATAACGATTACTCTTTAAGAATGCATAAACTAACAGTAAAACGTAATTCAAAAATAGAAGACTACCTACACAAAGCAAGCAGATATATCGTTGATTATTGCAGAGAAAACAACATCAATACCATTGTTGTAGGCAACAACAAAGAATGGAAACAACACGCTGATATTGGTCGGAAAAATAATCAGACTTTCGTGCAGATCCCTTTTACAAGATTTATAGATATGATTCGTTACAAAGCAGAAGAATATGGTGTAGCCGTCATAGAGACCGAAGAGAGCTATACAAGCGGAACGAGTTTTATAGATAATGAAGAACCGGTAAAAGAGAATTACAATAAATCCAGAAGAGTACACAGGGGTTTATTCAGATCAAACGAAAATAAGCTGATAAATGCAGACTTAAACGGTGCATATCAGATATTAAAGAAAGTATTCCCAATAAAATGGGATATAGGGTGTGTGTTACACCCGGTTGTAGTAAACTTGGGTTAGTCCTGGGTTGAACAATAAATAAAATATGTTTTAATAAAATTTTATATTATTTTTATTAAGTTTAATATTTTTAATAACATAATTGGTTGATTTCTGAAAATCATCATGATATTGTACAGTTTATCGGAGAAGGTCTTGATGCCGATACAATAAAAAAAGTATGTACGGTTATGCATGAAAATTAAATTACTGCCCGAAGGCAAACTCAGAGATTTTTTATAATATATTTGATTTTTTTGTTGATATGATGTATAATTATATACATCTAATAGGAAGAAACAGATAATTGCGACTGATATGTAGTTTATGAAATGGTTAAAAAGGATTGTAATCTATTGAAAATAACCATTAAATACTCATATAGTAAAAATCATACGAGCAAACTATGTCAATTCTTGTGTTTTGATAGAACAACGTTCTCACTTAGGGTATAAATTTCAATAAATTAAATATAGTTTTTTAGGAGGATATGCGTATGTTAGTAACATCTGCACAGGCAGCAAAACTTTTGCGTCCTTTGGCAGAAGCAGGCAATGCGGAAGCTATGCATTTGGCTGGTGGTCTATTCTTGGAAGGAAAAGGAGTTATTAAGAGCGAAAAGCAAGCAGAAAAATATTACAAAATGGCTGCTGAAGCTAATTACGAACCTTCGGTGGTGGCTTTATTTAATTATTATGACCAAACAAATAAGCAAGTACAAGCCGCTCAACTTCTAACAAACAAATATGAAACGCAAACACTACCTAGTTCTTTGCATTCAAAATACGGTTTATATCTATATCACGGCAAAGGAAACTTAAAAGCAGATAAGTTTAAAGGGTGGAAGGTAATCTATCAAAACCAAGGTGATGTTGATGAAGAACTTAAGAATGATTTTTATGAATCATTACTTAGTGAATGTAAGATAGCGCCAGACTCTATTATTTCACTATTCTGTAATGAACTATGGTCAAACAAGAATACAAAATTAAAGTGGACTATAAATTACTTAGATGACGTTATGTTGTTCATCAAAGCAAATGACTCAATCAAACAAAAGGAAATTGCCACCTTGCTTAATAACATGTATAATTCTAATAATACAAGACCTACAAGTCTTTTATTATCCATGGTACATGCTGAAGGTTTGGGAATTCCGATGGATGCTGAAAAAGCTTTAAGTATTTACTCCAAAGCTGTGAATGACGAGATGTATAGCCTACTCTACGAAAATCTGTATAAGAACAATGAAGATGGAAAAGATGGACACTTAAACAAAAATGACTTCCCAAATTTCTTCAAAAACGTGATTTTTAAAGATTATAGAGAAAGAAAGGAACGCTGGGATTATCAAAAAAAATTAAAAGAGCTTAAGTTAACAGGAAGTAACGTATTTAAGATCAAATATTTCAATGTAGAACACCGTGGCGGTAAACTATGGTTTACATTTTCAGTATACAACACCTCACCTAATCCTACAGGAAGAATTACATTAGCTGAGGATGCTTATATAAGATATAATGGAAAAAAATATAATGTCGAAGTAATAATCTTCAATACAGACTCGAAATTAGGCATCAAAGGACATGAAGATGCCCTTATATCGGTAACTTCCGACGATAATTTCCCATCATCTGGCACTTTAGATTGCGTCTGCTTCACAATAAAGTGTGACTATGGTAATGGCCAGATAAGAGCCAATAATGTTGTATGGAATAAGAAGTTTCAATAGTAAACTAAAGAAAGACATACAATGATCATAAATAATTCTCGTTCTCCTATATCTCTTTACAATAAAGATATTTACAAATGAGATATGCTTATAGTTAAAGGATATTAGTTTGAGAATGATATTTTGCGTGACATGTAATAAAATTTGTTATATGGATTTTTACATTGAATTTATATAACAATTTTATTACATGTCTATTTTTATATGAGAGCCAAAATAGACGAAAAATCTAAATCAAATCTAAATTTGACTTAATCTCTAACCGTTTTCGACTTATCGTCACACACAATACAATTTAAAATTGTAACTTTGCGCTAAAATTGCAACTTATGGCGAAGAAACGAAAAAACAGGTGGGTGGTTCCCAATGGGCAACCTATAACGGAACTTGACAAGCGCATCTTGGAATATCAAGACAAAGGCATCTTGGTGCCAACTCGCGATTTAATAAAGACTCCCGAACAAATTGAAGGCATTCGCAAAGCCGGAATCATTAATACAGCCGCACTTGACTTAGCAGAACAACATATAAAGGTAGGCATGACTACAGCTGAATTAGATAAAATGATACATGATTTTATCATCAGCAAAGGCGCTATTCCCGCTTGCCTCGGATATGAAGGATTCCCTAAGAGTTGTTGTATCAGTATCAACGAAGTGGTGTGTCACGGTATTCCCTCCGACGAAGAAGAATTCTTTGAGGGTGACATCGTAAACGTTGATATCACCACCATTCTTGATGGGTATTACGCAGATGCAAGTCGCATGTTCATTGTAGGCCAAACATCTCCCGAGTGTGAGAAACTAGTAAAAGTTGCAAAAGAATGCCTTGAGATAGGAATGGAGGTTGCAAAACCATGGGGATTTGTAGGCGAAATCGGTAAGGCTATCGAAAAACAT
>CALFMA010000323.1 GCA_937880065.1 uncultured Ruminococcus sp. | reverse complement strand
GGCAGCTGCTGTGCCGCATAAGCCCGTAAGGCGCAAAAAATGGCGTAGGCTACGCGGTTCTGATATTCCTCTTAAATCGTATGTTGATGACAAGAAAAAGGTTCATGTCGAATACTCAATTCCATCAGTCAATTTGTCTGAGCTTCTTGTTCGTGAGTTAACGTATGTTTGGCAATTAAAGCATCTTCCTGAACTTTCTGAGGAACTTGCTGAAAATGCGGCGGCAGCTGACGAGGAGCTTATGGAAGAATTTCTCGAAACCGATACACTTTCCGACGAAAGCATTTCAAGAGCAATTTCACAAAGGCGAATTTTTCCCTGCTTTTTCGGCTCAGCATTAAAGGAACAGGGCATTGCTGAATTTCTCGATGCCCTTGACAAATACACTATAGCAGGGGAGTATTCCGATGAATTCGGAGCAAAAGTATACAAGATTTCCTACGACAGCAAGGGCAGCCGCCTTACTCATATGAAAATTATGGGCGGAAGTCTGAAAGTCCGTTCTGAACTGGAATATCTCAGCAATGAGGGCGAGAAAATCAACGAGAAAATCAGTTCTCTCCGATTTTATTCAGCTGAGAAATTCCGCACAGCAGACACGGCATATGCTGGAGAAGTCTGCACCGTTACAGGTCTTGAAAATACCTATTCGGGGCAGGGAATAGGCTGTATTCCTAATTCCGAGAGAGCATTTTTAGAGCCTGTTATGACATATCAGATAATTCTCCCCGAAAATAAAAATGTATTTGACGCTTTAAAGGAAATGCGTCGCCTTGAAGATGAGGACCCCCAGCTTCATATTGTGTGGAATGAGCAGCTACGGCAGATTCATATTCAGCTTATGGGAGCAGTTCAGCTGGAGGTTTTAAGCCGTCTGATATTTGACAGATTCGGCTACGAGGTAACTTTCGGAAGCGGTGCAGTTGCCTATAAGGAAACAATTGCGGAAACCGTGGAGGGAATGGGACATTATGAGCCTTTGCGTCATTATGCGGAAGTTCATCTCATACTTGAACCCTTGCCCCGTGGCAGCGGACTTGTATTTGATACAGCTGTAAGTGAGGACGATTTAGCCCTTAACTGGCAGAGATTAATTCTCACTCATCTCGAAGAAAAGGAGCATATCGGAACTCTCACAGGTTCGCCCATTACCGATATGAAAATCACGATTTGTGCAGGAAAAGCACATCTGAAACATACCGAGGGAGGGGATTTCCGACAGGCGACATATCGTGCAGTTCGTCACGGTTTGCGTAATGTTGAGAATATTCTCCTTGAACCATTTTACGATTATGAACTGGAAATTCCTATGGAAAATACAGGCAGAGCGTTGGCTGATTTACAGCGTATGTCAGCGGATTTCAGTTCTCCCGAAACAGCAGGTGAAATGGCTGTAATACGTGGTTCCGCCCCTGTTGCTGAGATTAATGACTATATTTCGGAAGTTGTGGGATATACCCGTGGAAAAGGCAGATTGACCTGCATAAACGGCGGTTACAGAGAGTGTCATAATGCCGAGGAAATAATTGAGAAAATCGGCTACAATTGCGATTCTGACGTTGAAAATACGGCTGATTCTGTATTTTGCAGTCACGGTGCAGGTGTGGTGATTCCTTGGGATCAGGTAGGAGATTATATGCATATTGCGGCG
>CALFMA010000322.1 GCA_937880065.1 uncultured Ruminococcus sp. | reverse complement strand
ACAATAAAATGACTATTCACGAAGATTTGCGTGATATCAGAAGTAACAGTCAGGATTATTGGGATAAATACAAGAATTATCTCGGTAAATATGCTGTTTAAAATAAAGGGAATATGAAAGGATTAAATTATTATGGGAATTTTATTACAAGTTTTATTACTCGCTGTGGGCTTTGTTATGCTGGTTAAAGGCTCGGATTGGTTCGTTGACGGTTCATCGGGAATTGCAACAAAATTCGGTATTCCTCAGCTTGTAATCGGTCTTACAATTGTAGCTATGGGAACAAGCGCTCCAGAAGCTGCTGTAAGTATAAGTGCGGCTTTTAAAGGAAATGCCGACATCACTATTGGCAATATTGTGGGAAGCAACATTCTCAATATTCTGATTATACTTGGACTTTCTTCCATTATCGTGCCTATCGCCGTAGCAAAATCAACAATAAAAGTCGAAACTCCATTTATGATTGCTATAACGGTTATAATGCTTATTCTCGGTCTTGATGGCGTTGTTAGCCTTGTGGACGGTATTATTTTAATTGTACTTTTTGTTGTATACCTCGCTTATCTGTTCCGTATGGCAAAAAAAGATAAGAATACTGAAAATGATGAAGCTGCAAATAATATGTCTGTGTCAAAGGCAATAATCTTTGCAATCATTGGTCTTGTACTTATTGTAGGCGGCAGTAATGTTACTGTTGACGCAGCTACAAAAATTGCACAGGCACTTGGTGTAAGTGAACGCTTTATCGGTCTTACAATTGTTGCCCTCGGTACATCTTTGCCTGAATTGTTCACATCAGTTACAGCTGCAAGAAAGGGAAATGCAGATATAGCTATCGGTAATATCGTAGGAAGCAATATTTTCAACATACTTTTCGTTGTAGGAATTTCCTCCATTGTTATTCCGGTTCCTTTTGCAGCAAACTTCATTTTTGACAGTATTATCGCTATTGCAGCAGGTGTTCTTCTTCTCCTCTGCTGTATATGGACAAAGCAGCTGAAACGCTGGGCAGGTATTACAATGCTCCTCAGTTATGCCGCATATTTCGTGGTACTTCTTAATAATCAGTAAATGCAATACCGCACATTTGAAGATGTGCGGTATTTTGCGTGGTATATCAATTTATTTGTTAGGGCAATTCTTATCAAAACTTGGATTGCAGGCGTAGAAATTCTTGGAATTGAGCCTGTCGGTAGTCAGGCGGAGAGCTTCGCCAAAACGCTGATAGTGGACGATTTCACGCTGTCGCAGGAACTTAATCGGGTCACGTACATCGGGGTCATCGGCAAGGCGGAGAATGTTGTCATAGGTGGTACGTGCTTTCTGTTCTGCCGCAAGATTCTCGTGAAGGTCGGTGATGATATCGCCCTTGGACTGGAAATAAGTTGCGGTAAATGGAGCACCTGATGCGGCTACGGGATAAATTCCTGTGGTGTGGTCTACAAAATAGGTGTCAAATCCGCTTGCCTTGATTTCGTCAATGGATAAATCCTTGGTGAGCTGATAGAGTATTGCCGAGATCATTTCAACGTGGGCAAGTTCTTCGGTGCCTATATCCGTCAGAAGTCCCTTGACTTCGCCATATGGCATGACATAACGCTGATTGAGATAGCGGAGAGATGCTGCCAATTCGCCGTCGGGACCTCCAAGCTGGCTGATAATAACCTTAGCCAGTTTAGCGTTGGGATTTTTAATTTTTACAGGATACTGTAATTTATTGCAATATCTCTGTTGTACATATGTAAGTCAATTCTGATTTGATTTCATTCGTTTTTCTTATTTGACAAATTTCATTTCTGCTCATCATCTTTGTTTACTGACATTTTATGGATTGGTATGAAAATATGCTAAAAATTGCCCCAAGGAGTAATCCTCGGGGCATTCTGAATTCAATCCATAAGTATTTCCATATTTTTCATATGGCTGATGTCCTGTCCTGTGAAAGCAATCTGCATCAGTGCATAAGTTATGTCAGCTGCCAGCTTTTCTTCTTCTTCCTTTGTATGCTTTGGAATATTGCAAATGATTTTTGCACCGTTGTAACGATTTCTGATAATACCGATAATTTCGGTTTCTGTTTCTGTTTCGCTTATAACGTCGTATTCTGTTCTTTCCCACATAGAGGTTTTTTCCTTTTTCTGTTTTGCCATAATAATTCCCCCTTTCAAGTAAGTGTATGCAATAACGGTTGTACCAGTTGACAACTTGATTTTTGTGGGGTATAATATGCATATACGAAAAAGTGTCGATATATTGCGGATTTGAAGAAACAAGTGGTGAATATTATGAAAAAGAAAAAAGTAGTTTGTATATTTTTAATTTTGATATGTTCTGTATTGGCTATTATAATTTCTTGTCATTATAAATACAAGAACGAACCTGAAACAGAGATACGTGTTATATCGCAGCGTCATAGTATGCTTTACGGTGCTTATGAATATAATGGGGAACTTTATTTTAGTACGCTTAATGGCATATACAAATACGTTGAAAACGGCGGGAATGTTGAAATAATTAAGGTTGATTCTGATTATTTCAATTTCACGATTTCAAATGAAAAAATTTATATTGTAAGCTCAGATGAAAAAAATGCATTTCTTTCAATTTACAGTATGAGTGGTAACTTGTTAGACAAACATGAACTTCCTGTTGAATATTTATCCGGTATAGGAATTGTTGATAATTACCTCATTGGTGATATTTCAACAGAAAAGGGTAAATATATCTTTAAGGTGTTTGACATAGAAAATGAGTTAACAGAAGTTGATATAAAGCTTACAGAATGTATTTATTATTCCAAAACACATTATAGCTACGGAGAAGAATACATTTCAGCTGCATTAGATGATAAAAGTTATTTTATTTGTAACAATGGTTATCTTAAATCGTCAAGTGAAGAATATCTGGCTGCTAATGAAAAATATCTGGCATATACATACGGTATTGTTGAACCTTCGATAAACTATATTGATACAACGACAGGTGAAAATAAAAATATCCCATATTATAAACTTAATAGAATATCCAAAATAATTTTAACAAACTTGAAAGATGACAATCTTACAATAGCATCTACCGATTATAAAAATCCGGACAGATATCCAAGAAGCCTTTTTGATACTGATTTGATTAAATACCATTGGGCTGATAGTTATTCTGTTATTGACTTAAAAAGCGGAAAAGTACTTAAAAAGCATAAATTCAAAAAACATGAGAGAATAATTTTCATTGATGACGAAAAGATTGTAACCTACAAAGACGGAAAAGTTATTACCTATTCAACAGATGATTTTTCAAAAATAGACGAGCAAAAATACAGCGGTATTGTGAATGACGAAAAATACATTCTATATGTAGGCAACAGTACTGTATTTGTTCTTGACCATGCTGCTGAAACATTGTTAGACACGATTCCGATTAACTAATGGGATTTTGTACAGACTATGAAAAGTAATTGGTAATCAATTTCAATAGAGTATATCACGCTGTTTCTGCATTTGCAGCCGAAAATCAGTCTGCCTTTGGCGAAATATGAGTTGGAAAAATGTATTGACAAAATTATTGGCGAGATGTATAATAAACATAGAGATGCCCTAAAGGAATTTTCATGTCTGAATTTTAATATTGAAAGGGTGGTTTCATGAAGCCAAAGAAATTTTTAGCAGTTGTTACAGCTGCAACTATGATTACTGCAAATAGTATTAGTCCTATGCCCGACAAATTTGTTAATCTTCCTGTATTTAATGCGAATGCGGCGGATATTGTAGCTTCGGGCGAATGTGGTGCCGAGGGAAATAATGTCATTTGGCAGCTTGACATCGAGGGAACGCTTACAGTCAGCGGTACAGGTGAAATGGACAGCTGGGCTTTAAATTCGCCCTGGAGTGAACATTCAGCCAATATTTCAAAGGTTATAATTGAAAAAGGCGTTACTGCTATAGGAGAGCAGGCTTTTGCCGACTGTACTGCTCTTACTTCAGCAACAATATCTGACAGCGTTACAAGTATCGGAGATTACGCATTTTATTCTTGTGACAGTTTAACC
>CALFMA010000321.1 GCA_937880065.1 uncultured Ruminococcus sp. | reverse complement strand
ATTTGTCTACTGTTGTTTTAGGGATTGGTATAATTTGTCAGTTCTTAATCTGTGATGCTACAAGACTTTCACCGCAGTAAATCTCACGAAGCTTTGGTTTCTCAATCTTTCCTGTGGGATTTCTTGGAACATCAGCAAAAATAATCTTGTGAGGACGCTTATATCTTGGCATCTTCTGGCTGAATGTGTTGATGTCCTCCTCTGTGCAGGTCATACCCTCCTTAACGGAGATAATAGCAGCTGCAATTTCGCCTAAACGCTTGTCGGGAAGTCCGATAACTGCAACGTCCTTGACAGCAGGATGTGAACGGAGGAAGTCCTCAATCTGAACAGGGTAGAGGTTTTCACCGCCGCTGATGATAACATCTTTTTTACGGTCAACGAGGAAAATGAAGCCGTCCTCGTCCTCCTGTGCCATATCACCTGTGAGAAGCCAGCCGTCCTTGATTGTATCGGCAGTAGCCTTTTCGTCACGGTAGTAGCAAGTCATAACTCCGGGGCCTTTTACGTAAAGTTCGCCAACCTGACCACGCTCAACAGCGTTGCCGTTTTCGTCGGCAATTTTAGTTTCCCAGCCGTAGCCTGCCTTGCCGATTGCACCAACTTTATGTATATTCTCAACGCCCAGATGAACGCAGCCGGGGCCTATAGACTCGCTAAGACCGTAGTTTGTGTCATACTGGTGCTTGGGGAATTTCTCTTTCCAGCGTGCAATAAGAGAGGGGGGGACAGGCTGTGCACCGATGTGCATAAGCCGCCAAGCGGAGAGGTTGTAATTTTCAAGATTAATTTCTCCTCTGTCGATAGCATCGAGAATATCCTGTGCCCACGGAACAAGAAGCCACACGATAGAGCAGTTTTCAGTAGATGCAGTTTCAATAATTGACTTTGGCTTTACGCCTTTAAGGAGAACAGCCTTGCTGCCTGACTGTAAGCTGCCGAACCAGTGCATTTTTGCACCTGTGTGGTAGAGTGGGGGAATACAAAGGAATACGTCATCACGGTTCTGACCGTGGTGATTTTGCTCAACCAATGCGGAATGAACAAGGCTTTCGTGGTTGTGGAGGATAGCCTTGGGGAATCCTGTTGTACCCGATGAGAAGTAAATAGCCGCATTGTCCTCGTTAGTAAGAGTGATTTCGGGAGCTGTACTGGAGCAGTTTGCAACATTGCTGTCGTAATGCTCAGCAAATGAGGGGCAGCCCTCGCCCACGAAGAAAAGGAGGCGGTTTTTGCTGATTTCCTCGGCGATTTCCTCAACTCTGCCTATAAATTCAGGGCCGAACATAAGAACATCAACTTCAGCAAGGTCAAGGCAGTACTTGATTTCATCAGCTGTATAGCGGAAATTCAGCGGAACAGCTAACGCACCTGTTTTGAGGATACCGAAGTAAATGGGAAGCCATTCAAGGCAGTTCATAAGGAGAATTCCCACTTTATCGCCTTTCTGAACACCTCTTTCAAGGAGCATATTTGCGAAACGGTTAGCCTTTTCGTTGAAAACCGACCATGTGATTTCACGGCGGTATGGGCTGTCGGGAGCTGACTCAATAAGATTGTATTCTTTCCATGTTACACGGCGATTTTCAGTAATTTCGGGATTAACCTCCACAAGAGCAATGTCGCCGCCGTATAAATTGGCATTTCTTTCAAGTAATTCTGTAATTGGCATTTTATCTTTCCTTTCAAATATTGCTCCAAATTAGTCATGGAGCAACAGTATACTATAGGGCATCTCTAAAAACCCCTTTTGAGAAAAAGCAGCTATGCACAACATCTGCTGCGTCACCCTTCCTCGGAGTGCGGCAGCACGCC
>CALFMA010000320.1 GCA_937880065.1 uncultured Ruminococcus sp. | reverse complement strand
CGAATGTGCGAGGCACTTTAAATCATTAATTATAGTGAATTTCAAATTATATTTGACGTTCACTATAATAATTACGCATTACGCATTACGAATTACGAATTATAATATAATGTCCTCGAATTTTCCTCTGATAGCCGCTGCAAGTTCGGCTGGGGAAAGACGAATCTGAACGCCGATTTTTCCGCCGCTTATGTAGAAAAGTTCCATATTTTCAGCGGTGTTATGTATTACCGTCATAAACTGCTTTTTCATACCGATTGGAGTGCAGCCGCCACGGACATACCCGGTAATTTTTGTAATATCCTTAACAGCAATAAGCTCCACGGATTTTTCACCTACGCTTTTAGCCGCTTTTTTCAGGTCAAGTTCCTCCGCAACAGGCAGCTGAAAACAGTAATATGCTCCCGATTTTCCGTGAGCAACGAGAGTTTTAAAGGTTTCCTCCAATGGCTGACCAAGCTTTTCAGCGGTATGAATTCCGTCAATGAACTCGTCACACTCATAGGTCTGCACGGTGTAGCTTATCTTGCATTTTTCAAGAAAACGCATTGCATTTGTTTTCTGCTCCTTAGCCATTTTCCTTTGCCCTCCTGCTGTATACACAGCCGCAGTAATCCTGTCGGTATAGATTGTATTCCTTTGACAGCTGAATTGAATGTTTATAGCCGTCATGCTTTTTGAAATCGGAGAAAAGATAGGCTATGCCCAGTTCCACCTCAAGCTGACCGCCGTATTGGTTAATAAATTCGCAGTCCTTATGAGGACTTATTGTAAGGGTTGTGGTGAAGTAATCGCAGCCCAGCTTTTTCGCTGTTTCAGCGGTTTTACGCAAGCGATAGCCGATACATTTTCGGCATCGTTCACCTCTTTCGGGCAAATCTTCAAGACCCTTTGCCAGTTCATAAAATGGTGCAGGATTGTAATCCTCGCTGATTATCTCCACATCAAGCCCCAGTTCCTTAACAAGTCGGATAAGTTCCTCTTTGCGGTATATGTACTCACTTTCGGGAGCAATATTGGGATTGAAAAAATACAGCGTTATGCGGAAATAATCGCAGAGAAACAGCAGAGTGTGGCTGCTGCACGGTGCACAGCAGGCATGGAGAAGAAGTGCAGGCTTTTCCCCGGAAGCTTTAAGCTGTGCAAGCTTTTCATCAAGAATTCTGCCGTAGTTTACCTTTTGCATTACTTGTCCTCAAGGCTCTTTAAAGCACGGAGTTCCTCTTTATTAAGCTTGATTTCCGCATCTTTGAGAAGCTTTACTTCACTTCTGTCAACAGTTACGGGAACTTCTGATTTTTCAGTTTTAACACGGAGTTTACCTGTTATAAGGTTAGCGTCAATAACCTTGCCCTTATCGCCGTCGGGAGTAACTACTACCGCACCGATTTTAGGAGTAATTTTCAGCAAATCCTCATAGGCAGCCTGCTCATTTTTAAGACAGCACATAAGTCTGCCGCAAGTACCTGAAATCTTTGTAGGATTGAGGGAAAGTCCCTGTTCCTTTGCCATTTTGATTGACACAGGGTTGAAATCTCCCATATGTGCCTTACAGCAGAATTCTCTGCCGCATATGCCAAGACCGCCAAGCACCTTAGCTTCGTCACGCACACCGATTTGTCTTAACTCAATACGTGTGCGGAAAACAGCCGCCAAGTCCTTTACAAGTTCACGGAAGTCAATACGGGTTTCAGCTGTGAAGTAGAAAAGAAGCTTGTTATTGTCAAATGTACATTCAACGTCAACGAGGTTCATTTTCAGACCTCTTGCCTCGATTTTTTCAACGCAGATTTTGAAAGCTTCCTGCTCTCTGATTTTATTCTTTTCAACGACTTTCAAATCGTTCTTGTCAGCCTTACGGATAATAGGCTTTAAGGGAGAAGATATGGCATTGTCGTCAAGTTCACGGTTTTCAAGCATAACTTCGCCGCACTCTATTCCTCTTACAGTTTCAACAATTGCACTATCGCCCTGTTCAAACTTAATTCCGTTGGGAGCGAAATAATATATTTTTCCTGCTTTTCTAAAGCGGATTCCTACGATTTCTTTCATATAAAGTACCTCTTTTTATAATATTTGCTATGCCATTATTTCCATAATTTCCGCACATACTCCCGCAAGAACGAGGGAGCTGTTCACGTTGGCGTCTATGGCACGGCAAGCCCTTTCAATTGCATTGTGGATATTGACAGCCTGATATGCCGTTATCATTGTTGAAAGGCGAACTGCCGCCTCTCTGTAACAGCCTATGACAGGAGCATTGGCATCACGGCTCAATACTGCCGCATCTCGTGCAAGCTTGTCAATCATGGAGAGTATGCTGTACATATCATTTCTGCCGCTTCCGATAGAGAAGAAAGAGGCATTGAGTTCATACTCGTCCTTTCTTATTATACTATTTGCGATGCGTTTTGTCAAATCCACCTGATTTTTTAAATTTTCGTCAATGATATAACTTGTACATCTTCCTATATTTCCGTGGAAGCATTTTATAGCCTCCGCCGCTTCTTCCGCCTTATAGCCGCTTTCAATAAGGGAATGGCGAGCCTCCTCCTCGGTGCAGGGGGATACTCCAAAGCAGACGCAGCGTGAAATTATAGTGGGGAGAAATTCACTTTTGCTCTCTGCTGTGAAGATAAAGCAGGCATATTCAGGCGGTTCTTCGATAAGTTTCAGCAGCGCATTCTGTGCCTGCACGTTCATATTTTTACAGTCACGGAAGATATAAACTTTTTTTGCGGTGTTGTTATTTGGCTTAATGCAGACATCGCTGCTTACGGCTCTTGCGATTTTCACGGTATATCCCTCTAATTTGCCCTCGGTGGGAACATATGTCACATCGGGGTTGGAGTGGGAATTCACCGTTTTACAGGCAGGACATTTTCCGCAGGGAGCGTCACCGTCGGGTGCTTCACAGAGGAGCAGAGATGTATAATAATCCGCAAAAAGCTTTTTTCCGCTGCCCTTTTCGCCGTAGAAAATAACGGATTGGGCAAGGCGGTTATTTTTCCGCATATTATCAAGAGTACCAAGCAGGTACGTATTTCCATAAATTTTTTTCATAATATTTTCCTTTTATCAGCCGTTAGCCTTTAGCTATTAGTCGTTAGCCGTTAGCTATTAGCCGTTAGCCGTTAGCTAAAGACTCTTTAAATAATTACGCATTGTCGAAAGGCTAAAAGCTCCACATACTATTTTACCACAATTACAGAAGAAATGCCATAGCTTTTGAAAATTTTTACGCAATTTTCATCAATTATTTCTCCGCTTGCAGCAATAGGCACAGCAGGAGGGCAGGGAACTTTTACCGCCGCACAAATCCGCCCTACAGCCCTTTCCACAGGTAATTCCACACAGTCAGACAATGCCGCCTCTCTCACGCTCATAGCTTTCACAGGCAGAACAGGCGGAATTGAAATCGGCTGAATATCCCGATTTTCCGTCATTTCAAGAGATTTTTCAACTATATCTCCAAGCAATTCGTAATCAGCCTTTTTATTCAGCGGCGACATAAGCAGAATTACCGTATCTCTATGGGAAAACTCACATTCTGCGCCGTTTTTCCGAAGATTTTCCGCAAATTCTTCGCCGTCAAAGAATTTCATCATAAGGTCTTCATCAGCAGAAGCAACTGCTTCAACGAAAGCGT
>CALFMA010000319.1 GCA_937880065.1 uncultured Ruminococcus sp. | reverse complement strand
AAGCAAGACCTGTTTTGATTTCATAATCGATGGTAATCCGTACATTACCCGCAGGATAAATAAACGGTTCTCTCCAATAGTCAACAATCGTTTTCGGTTTCAGCTGTTGAACGGTCATTTTCTGATAAAGCTCACGGATGAGTTCATCTTCGGAGTTCTTCATCCAACCAATGTCACCGTCAATGATTTTCTGAACTCGTTCTTTTGTTAAATCCGCACTTTTTTTGTTGCAAAGTCCTGCAGTCTTACTCTTTTTTTCAAGATGAATAACCGTTGTGTCAAAATTATAGTATCTGATTCTGAATTTTTCACGGCGGCTTATTCCGTCAATCTTTTCCCTCAATGCGGTATCGGCAGGAGTGTCAAAATAAAGGCTTCGGATAAAATATCTGCCGTCAACGGCGTTTTCATCCGTTTTCATAACAGCACTCAGCCTTTTCCGCAGCACAATCATATCCCCATAATTGATTAAATGCTTCCATTCGTGACGAAGATTCAAGTTTTTATCACCTCTCTTGTATGGCGTAATAATACCACGATAAACTGAATTAAAACTGAAAATCCGAAAGTGACATTGTAAAAGAAATGTAAACAAATTCTTTTTCAGCTTTATTTCAGCAAATGGAGATATTATAATAATCGGGTAGGTGAAAATGATGAAAATACTTATAATTGAAGATGAAAAAATCCTTGCCGATTCGCTGAAAACGCTTCTTGAAGGCAAAGGCTTTGAGGTTGAAGCAGTTTATGACGGCGAAACGGGCAAGGAATATGCAGAACTCGGAATATATGATTTGCTGATACTTGATGTGATGATGCCGAAAATGGACGGCTATGAGGTTGCAAGGCAGGTGCGTTCAAAACGGTGCTCAACACCGATTCTTATGCTTACGGCAAAATCAGAGGTTGAGGACAGAATAAAAGGTCTTAACAGCGGTGCGGATTATTATTTGACAAAACCTTTTGATACCGCTGAACTTCTCGCATGTATTAACGCACTTCTGCGCCGTCAGGGAAATCAGGTTGACGAGCTTGTTTTCGGAAACACATCGCTTGACCTTTCATCGGGCAAACTTATCTGCGGTGAAAAATCCGTTCGTCTTTCCGCAAAGGAATTTGATGTTATGCGTTTGCTTATGCAGTCAAAAGACCGTAATCTTTCAAAGGAAGCTTTGCTCGCAAGAGTGTGGGGGTATGATTCGAACGCAGTTGAAAACCACGTTGAGGTATATATCGGATTTCTCCGCAAAAAGCTTCGCAGCATCGGCTCGGATATAAGCATCGAAGCCATAAGACGGCTCGGTTATCATCTGGAGGTTAAATAAATGCTTAAAAAGCTGAGAATAAAGTTTATATGTATTTTTATGGTAACCGTAACCGTTATGCTCGGCGTAATTCTTGGTACGGTTATCACACTCACGCATAAAAATATCGAACAGCAAAACATCTCGGCAATGAGGGATATAGCAATGCCTCCAAAGCCTCACAATAAACCTGAAAAAGAATTTGAACATATCCCGAAACCGCATTTCAGTCTGCTTATCACTCCTGACGGAGAATTTATTGCAGAAGATAACGGTATGTTTGATTTGTCCGATGAAGAATATCTGAACTCCCTTTTTGAATATGCCGACTACAAGGGTATTTACTTGTTCCGCTTTGCCGAATGCACGGGTACGGATGTCCGTTGGGAACGTGGCAGTGAAACTCACCTGAACATCGCCCACATCGTGCAATTCATCCGAACAGGATTGTATGCCAGCCACCATCAAGGCAAGAATCGCCAATATCTGTATGTTATGTAGTAGATTCTTCATTATGTCTATCTGTTAGGGGAAAATAAGGTTATGGTCTCCGTCAAAGTCGGGATTGATGGTAACACCTCCCGATGCCTCCGACATCAGGAACATACCAGTCATTATGGTATGATGGCTACGTTTGAGCGGTACCTTTATCGGCTCGGTCAAGGAGAGTTGCGTACCCTCATTGTCATAGATACCTATCTGCACGGTTACAGCCGAATTCTTGCCGTTCACAAACACATAGTCAAATCCCATCGTAGCCTCCGACTCGGAGAGCTTTTTCAATGTGGATTCAAACATCACTCCCGTAGAGGAGTCCATAGGCTTGTCGGTATTCATATTGTAAGCATCGGGCATAAACCCCACGTAGTAGAACACCACCTTGTAATCCTCGATATTTACGGCTCTTGTCGGGGTATCGTCATTTGATGCGGCCTTGTTTCCATTGGCTTTTGAGGCGACACGGACAGATTCCTTGTCAATAAACTCCCCCACATCGTTTGTTACGAACTCAAATTTGGCAAGAGGTCGTTGCATCGCTATATCCAATGTGTCGGGCAGATGCTCCATAATATCCGCTACGAGGGAAATGTTGTTTGAACCTCTGAAAGCGTCACGATAGTCATTGTTGCCTTTATGGTCGCCTTGCAATCTGATTTCCGCAAAGTTGT
>CALFMA010000318.1 GCA_937880065.1 uncultured Ruminococcus sp. | reverse complement strand
CGGCGGCAATTGATAAGTTGAAAGAAAACGGCGTGTGGATATACGGAACAGATGCTGACGGAACTGATTACAGCGAAACCGACCTTACAGGCAGCTGCGGTCTTGTCATAGGCTCTGAGGGATTCGGCATAAGCCGCCTTATCAGAGAAAAATGCGATTTTATGATGAGATTGCCTATGGAGGGAAAAATAAATTCCCTCAATGCCTCTGTAGCGGCAGGTATATTTATGTATGAAATTCTCCGTCAACGCAGAGCAAAGAAATAAGCAGGGAGGTAAGTATGGCAGATTCGAAGTTATCTCTTGAAGATATTCTTGATGAATATAAAGCAAATCCCGATGATAAGTCTACATCGGGTGTTAACAGGGAAGACACAAGAAAAATTCTCAATTCTACAATTCCCGACCCTGTAAGGGAGGTTATGGAAGTTCCAAAGGCTGTTTCGCATATGAAAAATGAGCTTTTTGACGGAGATACTCCCAATGTTAAGCCTTCCAATGAAATAAAGCCTGCGGAAATTTCAACAAAAAAGGCGGCTGTAGCAGGTGATGAGGGAATTACAGGGGTGAAATCAACTCATCCCGTTGACAATGAAGAAATAGCTGAACTTCTCGAAGGCTCGTCAAAAATCCGTCCTATGTATGGCTCTACAAGAGCGAGAGAGGCGGTAAAGAAGAAAAAGAAAAAGTGGTTCGGCAAGGAAGAATCACAGCAGACTTATTCAAAGGAAAAAGCGGCAGGGGAGTATATGTACATTCCTCCCGATGTGAAGAAGAAAAAACGCACAAGGGAAGAAATCATAAACGAGGCGGAAGCTCCCGAAAACAGAAAAAATCTTACGGATATTGTTCCCTCACCTGCGGCATTGGAGGCTACACGCCCCATTGAACTTGCACCGAGGGCGGAAACTACAAATATTGACCTGAGCAGTATACGTGCTGCCTCTGAAGAAAGCATTGATGTGCGGATTGCCAGCAATGCGGAGGAATATACACGTCAGGCAATGAAGGCAAAGCGTACAAAGCGAATAGTTGACTTCAACTATTACGGCGATGTACAGGACGTTGGACGGGATATTTATGAACTTCTGGGCATACTCAAAACACGTGTTGCAGTTCTCGGACTTACAGCATTTCTGAGCATTTATATAACGATTTGCAGCAGATTTAATTTCCCCATTGCGGAATTTCTGAGCATTTACCACATTCATACATATCTCCTTGCACATATTGTTTTAGGTGCATTGGCTCTGTTTTATTCCTACCCTGTCATAACAAAGGGATTTAAAAATCTTGTAAAACTCAAAGCCGACAGCGATTCAATGACAGCGGTAACGGCGGCGGCTTGCTTTATATCCCTCCTTGGAGCATTTCTGCAAACGGATATGGCACGGGCGGAACTTATTCACATTTATATGCCTGTGGGAATTCTTGCATTGCTCACAAATGCCATAGGAAAATATCTTATCCTTAAAAGAGCAAGGCGAAATTTCAAATTTGCCTCACGGGATTTCAACCGTCACGGCGTTGTATATGTCAAGGACGAGGAACGTGCGGAACGGCTTACCCACGGCACTTTAGGGGATTTCCCAATACTTGCGGCAATGCGTCCCACCGATTTTCTCACGGATTTTCTTAGATATACATACTCCTCGGATATAACTGATACATTCTGCCGAAAAGCGGTTCCGCTTTGTCTTGGCGGCTCTCTCATTGTATCTATAATCCTTACGAGTATCCGTATGGGAACGCTTTTCTCAATTGAAGCATTTGTATTCGGACTTTCAATTCTCACAATGCTTTTATGTGCCTGCTCTTGTATAGCACTTCCCTTTGCGGCAAATATTCCACTTGAAAAGGTATCTGAGGAAACCTTGAAAAATGACGGAATACTTTTGGGCTATCAGAGTGTAGATGACCTTTACGATACAAATTCACTTCTTGTAAAGGCTGAGGATATTTTCACCGAGGGAACAGTCCGACTTGGCGGTATAAAGGTATTTTCAAATACAAAGCTTGATGAAGCATTTCTCGATGCGGCAAGCCTTTCATATCACGGCGGAAGCCTTTTACAGCAGCTTTTTGCCGACCTTATAAAGGGCAGGGAAAAGCTCCTCTATCCCATTGACAATTTCTCATATGAGGACGGAATGGGACTTTGCGGCTGGATTAAAAACAGACGTATTCTCCTCGGAAGCCGTGAACTTATGGAAACTCACAATATCGAGGGACTTCCCACAAAAACCCGTGAAGCCGAATATGCAAAGGGACACGAGCCGATTTATCTTTCAATTTCGGGAAGTCTTGCGGCAATGTTTGTAGTTGATGTAATTGCAGGCAGAGGCGTGAGAAAATGGGCAGAAAGACTTGTTAAGAAAAAGGTATGCATTGTGGTGAAATCCGTTGACAGTTTCATTACAGCCGAAAAAATTTCAGCAGTTTACGGCATACCAAACGGAATGGTAAAAGTGCTGCCAAAGAAGCTTCACGAGGATTTCGATGCCGAAACCAAAAAAGCAGTCCGTCTTAGTGCCTCAATGGCTTGTGCAGGAAAATTCAGTTCAATGGCACAGCTTATACTTGGCATAAAGAATATACACACATCAGCTGTAATTGCTCTTATTTTCCAGACTGTTTCAATTCTTCTCGGTTTTGGTTTATCAATGATGCTTATTCTTTCAAAGGCATATGAGTCCAATTATATTTATATGTCGGCAACGGCAATGATTGTGTACAATCTCATATGCACATTATTAACCTGTTTTGCGGCAGGTTCAAAAAAGAGGTAATATAAAATGTCCGACAGAAATATTACAGACAATCAGGATACCAACACAATATACATTCCCCGTGAGATACGCAATACACCAACTCAGGGGCAAAGACAAGTTCCGCAGAACAATGGTCTGCCGCAGATGAATAGGCGGTATTACGACCAACAGTCATATAGCGGTGAGGAACAGCCATACCACGGTCAGCAGTCATATAATGGGCAGAATCAGCAGTACTACGATGAACAGCCATATAACGGGCAGAATAAGCAGTACTACGATGAACAGCCATATAACGGTCAGAATAAGCAGTATTACGATGAACAGCCGTATTATGGCGGGCAGCCAAGACCAACTCAGCCAAGGCAAAACAGCGGTCAATCAAGACCGACTCAGCAAACGCATAAACCGCCTGCTAAGAACAACAGCGGAAATCAACAGCCGCAAAAGAAAAAACGCAAAAGAAAAAATCCTCTTGCAAAGCTTTTCGGCAGGTTGATAAAAACTCTGCTTGTACTGTTTCTCGTTGTTTTCGGAATGTATTCCTGCACCTCGGTTATGCTTATCAAAAAAATGGATTACGTAGCTACAGGGGAGAGAAATCGCCGAAGCGATGCCCTTTCACGGAGTTACGTCACAAATGTTCTGCTTATCGGAACTGACAGCAGAAATTCCGAAGAACGTGGACGCTCCGACACTATGATTATAGCTTCCATAAACAGCAAAACCGATGAAATAAGCCTTATTTCCCTTATGCGTGACTGCTATGTGGAAATTCCCGGTTATGGCTGGAATAAGCTTAATGCGTCATATACTTTCGGCGGTGCTGATTTGCTTATGGATACAATTGAGCATAATTTCGGCATTGCTGTGGAGGATTATGTTGCGGTGAACTTTATTTCGGTTGCGAATATTGTTGACGCTGTGGGCGGAATTGATATTGACATATCAGATGCCGAAGCAGGGGAAATAAACAATATTCTGCGGAATGAGGTCAATGCAATTATGGGTGACAATACTCTTGATGACCTCCTTAACGGCGGCGGAAAAATTCATCTCAACGGCAAACAGGCTTTGTCATATGCACGTATACGCTATATCGGAAATGCCGATTTTGAGCGAACTGAGCGACAGAGAAAAGTAATTGAGCTTATTATGGACAAGGTGAAATCCATTAATCCCTCCACGCTGACAAATGTTGCGTCAAGCGTTCTTCCGGGTGTTGAAACGAATATGTCAACGGCTGAACTGTATGCACTTTCTCTCAGAGCACCATTTATAATTGATTATGACCGTCAACAGCTTAGAGTTCCTGCTGAGGGAACGTATGGTAATATGACAGTAATCATCGATGGATATGAAAGTGCAGTTCTTTCTGTAGATTTCAATGCTAATTACAGGCTAATTTGTGACAATGTTTATACAAGTCAAAAAAATGGGGTATCGTGATTTCACGATACCCTTTGGTATTATTATTCCATTTCGCTGAGAAGCTTTTCAGCACTTGCAAGCTTAACGCTGATAACGAAAAGTTCCAATGCCTTTGCTAAATCCTCCATAGAGGGATATGTGGGAGCAATACGGATGTTTCTGTCGTCCTTGTCAATTCCGTAAGGGAATGTAGCACCTGCACCTGTAAGAGTTGCACCTGCCTCAGCACAAAGCTTTACAACTCTCTTTGCACAGCCGTTGAGAGCGTTGAAAGATACGAAATATCCGCCCTGTGGCTCTGTCCATTCGCCGATACCGAGAGGAGCAATTTCAGCTTTGAGTGTATCGCACACAAGCTTGAACTTTGGAGCGATAATAGCAGCATGCTTCTTCATATGCTCAACCATATTTTCATATGTGCCGAAGAATTTAACGTGGCGAAGCTGATTAACCTTATCGTGACCGATAATTGAAATACCGAGGTATTTTTTCAGTTCGTCAATATTCTCTTTGCTTGCACCCATAGCAGCAACACCTGCACCAGGGAAAGTTACCTTTGAAGTTGAAGCGAAAATGTAAACGATATTTTCATTTCCTGCCTTTTTAGCCTCGTCAAGAATGTTGAGGATATACTTTGGGATGACCGTACCTATAAAGTGCGAAAAAAGTTCGAACATCGTTTTGAAGAATATAAATTACCAATTTATTTAGCAGATTTTATTTCTAACTATAAAACATATACTTTTAATGATATTAATAAAGATAAAACCGTAACAGTAGCTAATAAAATAAAAGAAAAATGCCCAGATGCTAAGGTTAAAAATTCACTTATTGCTGATGGCTGTGAAATCTTTGGCGAGGTTGAAAATTCAATTATTTTCCGTGGCACAAAGATAGGCAAGGGCTCTAAGGTTAAGAATTCCATCTTGTTCCAGGATACATACACAGGAGAAAATGTACAGCTAAACTGTGTAATCGCTGACAAAAATGTTATGATTAGAGATAATAAGGTTCTCTCAGGAGATGAAACATTGCCATTTTATTTGGCAAAAGGAAAAATGATTTAAGGAGAGCAATATGAAAATACTATTTGTAGGTGCTGAGGCTGTTCCATTTATATCAACAGGTGGACTTGGTGATGTTTGTGCATGGCTTCCATTATCTTTAAAAAAAGCAGGATTTGTATCAAAGCAATGTTTAACGTCTGAAAC
>CALFMA010000317.1 GCA_937880065.1 uncultured Ruminococcus sp. | reverse complement strand
CATTTCAAGCTTTTCTGACGCAGAGAAATTTTCTTTATGTCGAGTATTTGCTGGTTAGGTTTAATTGGTGGAGCAATGGTAAAAAGTTGATTATCCGATAATTTTTAATAGGTGTCTATAAGTGTTCCATGTGGAACATTTTTTCTTGACACTTTAGTTATGCTATGGTAAAATTATATAGGTGAATTTTTTTTAAAACGAGGTGAAAAAATGAATCGTATTTTTTATATTATGGGCAAAAGTTCCAGCGGAAAGGACACAATTTACAATCGTATAAGGTCGGAGGAAAAACTCCTGCCCGTGGTACTTTACACAACCCGTCCGATGCGTGAAAACGAGGAAAACGGCAGGGAATATCACTTTGTTGACCGTGCTTGCTTTGATAAAATGAAATCGGAAGGCAAGGTTATCGAAGAACGCATATACAACACAATTCACGGTGAGTGGATTTATTTCACATCAAAGGACAGTATTGACATCGAAAAGGGCAATTGCATCGGCATTGGCACACTTGAAAGCTATGTAAAAATCAAAGAGCATTTCGGTGAAGCAGTAGTGCCGATTTATATTGAAGTTGAGGACGGATTGAGGCTTGCACGAGCTGTGGAGCGTGAGCGACTCCAGACAAATCCGAAATATGCAGAGCTTTGCAGACGATTTCTTGCAGATAGCAGCGATTTTTCCGAGGAAAAGCTGAAAGAAGCAGGCATAATCCGACGTTTTTCCAATGAGGGAGAAATTGAGGAATGTATAGATGAAATCAAAATGGAGATGAGAGCTTGGATAAAGTAAAAAAATTTATAAAGGACCAGCCGGTGCTGATAATAGCCTTTTTAGCGGCGTTGGCAACTATTTTTGTAATTCCCCCCGACAGCGGCTATAAAGATTACGTAAATTTCACGGTACTTATACAACTATTCTGCCTGATGACAGCAATAGGCGGATTCAGAAGTATCGGCTTATTTGAAAAACTGACGGCAGTTCTGATGAAAAAAGCAGGAAATGTACGGCGATTAGGATTGATATTCACCATTTTATGCTTTTTTTCCTCAATGCTTGTGACAAACGACGTGGCACTCATCACATTTGTGCCGCTGACATTAATGGTATTCGACAAAATCAAGGACGAAAAAAGCCGCATACTCACAATAGTCCTCGAAACAGCGGCGGCAAATTTAGGAAGTATGGTAACTCCATTCGGCAATCCGCAGAATTTATTCATCTACGACAAGTACAGCCTGACTTTAGGGGATTTCTTCGGAACTATGCTGCCCTCGGCGGTGGTCAGCCTTGTACTGCTGATGTTGATGTGTCTGCTGCTGCCACGGTCTGAATGCAGCGGAAAATCGGCAGAGGGAAATAATATTTCAAAGGCAAAAACGGCTATATACTTTGTTTTGTTCGTTATCTGCCTGCTTTCGGTTTTCCGAGTAGTTCCCGATTGGGTATGTCTGATAATTGCCATAGTTACTGCATTGTCGGTTAATTATCGCCTTTTGTTCAAGGTTGACTACGGACTTCTTGCCACATTCGTATGCTTTTTTGTATTCGTGGGAAATATCGCACGAATTGACGCAGTAAAGGACTTTGTTTCGGGAATTTTAGCCGAAAGGGAGCTTGGAGTTTCCGTAGCACTTTCTCAGATTATAAGCAATGTTCCAGCGGCAGTAATGCTGTCGGGATTTACCGACAACGGCAAGGAATTATTGCTTGGCGTAAATCTTGGCGGATTGGGAACAATTATCGCCTCCCTTGCAAGCTTGATTTCATTCCAGTACTACAAGGCGGCAGAGGGTGCAAAAACTATGCGATATATGGGAGTTTTCACCGTTGTCAATGTGGCATTGCTGGCGGCACTTCTTGGATTTACAGCAATAATCCGCAGTCTGGGGTGAATTTATGCTGACAGAAAATTTACTTTTCAGCTTAAATGCCTCAATGCCCATAGTATTGCTTATGATATTCGGCTATGTATGCAGAAAGGTTGATTTACTTGATGACCACACCACATCAAAGCTGAATAAATTCACATTTAAAGCCGCATTGCCTGCCCTGCTTTTCAAGGACTTGTCAACGGCAGATTTTCGTGCAGTATGGGACGGAGAAATGGTGGGATTTTGCGTAATTGTCACCATTTTAAGCGTCGCAATTGCGGTGGTCTATTCGCTGTTTCACAAGGACAAGGCAGAGCGAGGGGAGATAATTCAGGCATCATACAGAAGTTCAGCGGCAGTTTTAGGAATAGCCTTTGTAAACAATATTTATGGTGAATCCTTAATGGCGGCACTAATGATAGTGGGAACTGTGCCGATTTACAATATAATAGCGGTGGCAGTTCTTGCGGCAACATCTCCCGACAAAAAGGGAGAGAGCAAAAAAATGCTGTTTCTTGACACATTAAAGGGAGTCGTGACAAATCCTATTATAATAGGTATAGCCGTGGGAATTTTGTGGTCGCTTATTAAAATTCCACAGCCTGCCATAATGTCAAAAACTGTTGGCTATATGGCAAATATGGCGACGCCACTTTCGCTTATTGCCTTGGGTGCATCATTCAAAGTTGAGGAAGCAAAGAGCAAAGTAGGCGTAACTGTAGGAATTTGCTTTATCAAGCTGAGTTTATTCTGTGGAATTTTCCTGCCGATTGCTATAAATATGGGATTTCGTGGCGAAAAACTGGTGGCAGTTCTTGTAATGCTTGGAAGTGCCACAACAGGCAGCTGTTTTGTAATGGTAAAAAATTTCGGGCATAAGGGAACGATTACAGCCTTTGCAGTAATGCTCACCACCATTTGCTCAGCATTTACATTAACTTTGTGGCTGTTTTTACTGCGTTCAAAGGGATATATATGATTAACCCTTTATGTGAAGCAATAAATTCTCACAAAAAAACATTGAATTTTTAAAATATATGTGATATAATAAATATATTATGAAAAACACAGAAAAGCTGTTGGCGGAGCGAATAACCGCCTATAATAAATCTGAAAAGTTTGGGAAGGAAATCCACATATTTGAGGAAATTCTCTCCACAAACACATATGCAAAGGAGCTTGCGGCAAAGGGAGCTGCCCATGGCACAATAGTTATTGCCGAAAGTCAGACAGGAGGAAAGGGCAGACTTGGCAGAAAATTTGAATCGCCGTCGGGTGCTGGCATTTATATGAGCGTTATAATCCGCCCCGAATTTGACATTTCCCTTGCCCCATTCATAACCTCAGCCGCAGCCGTAGCAGCTGCCGAATCCGCAGAAAAGCTTTGCGGAGAGAATATCCGCATAAAATGGGTAAACGACCTCTATCTCAACGGCAAAAAAATCTGCGGAATACTTACGGAATCGGCATTGAATACGAAGCTGAAAGCCCTTGATTATGCGGTAATCGGAATTGGTATAAATATCCGCAGATGTGAATTTCCCGAAGAAATAAGGAATATAGCAACATCAATCGAGGGAGAAACAGGAAAAATAATTGACAGAAATGAGCTTTGCGGAGAAATTCTCGGCAGGCTTGAATATTATCTTGAAAATATAGAAAATAAGGCACATCTTGGGGAATACCGCCGCCGAGAGCTGTTGACGGGCAATTACATCACAGCAAATACAGGAGGGGAAACGGTAGAGGGATTTGCGGCAGGAATTGACGACAACGCAAATCTGATATTGAGGCTTGCCGACGGCAATGAAAAAAGCCTGTTTTCGGGAGAAGCCAATCTGTGCCGTATAAGGAGGCAGAAATGAATAAATACAAAAAGCTTGCGTCAAATACGCTGATATTTGCCATAGGAACATTTGGCTCGAAAATCCTCGTTATTCTTTTGTCACGACTTTACGCAAAGCATATCAACGCCTATGACAGCGGAATCAAGGACAACCTTGAAACCATAGCGTTATTTTTACAGCCAATATTCACATTTGCATTGCAGGAATATCTCATACGCTTCGGACTTGACCGAAACTATGATAAAAAGAAAGTATTCAGCACATCGGCTTGTATGACAATTGCAGGAATGATTGCGTTGATAATCATAGTGCCTGGATTGCGGTTTATACCTATTCTCAACTTCATATCGGGATATTCGCTGATGCTTGCCATATACGTCTGCACCTCGTCATTGCGAATGTTATGTGCCCAGTTTGTCCGTTCAAGGGATATGGTCAAGCTGTATGCCATTGACGGAATAATCGCAACTCTCACCCTGCTTATATTCAGCTTTATCTTCATAGCAGGAATGAAAATGGGAGTCAAGGGATTTTTGCTTTCCGTTATTCTGTCGGACCTTTTATCTGTATTATTCCTTTATTTTTTCGCAAATCTTGGAATTTTCTTCAGCGTAAGGGATTTCAGCGTAAGCCTTGCAGGAAAGATGATGAAATTTGCCTTACCGCTTATTCCAACAATTGTAATGTGGACAGTAACAAGTATGTCAGACAAGCTTTTCCTTACAAATATGAGAAGTTCGAGGGTAGAGCTTGGATTATCGGCAACAGGAATATACGGCTATGCCAACAGAATACCAAACCTTGTATCAATGGTATCCACAATCTTTTTCCAAGCGTGGAATATGTCAGCCATAACTGAAAATGAATCCGCCGACAGAGGAAAATTCTATCAGAGCGTGTATTCAGCATATGAAGCAATGCTGTTTATAGCGGCGGCAGGACTTATAATGATATGCAAGCCGATTACGAATTTCCTTGTACCCGATGATACTTTCTCGGAATACGGCATAGTTTACATCTACACGCCAATTCTTATTGTAGCGGCAATATTTATGGCTCTCAATCAGTTTTTGGGAGGAATATATTCCGCAACAAAGCACACGCAAAACAGCTTTTGGACAAGCCTTACAGCCTGTGTGGCAAATCTTATCCTCAACTGGGCAATGATTCCCGTTATCGGCATACACGGTGCGGCAATTGCAACACTTATGAGTTATTATCTCTGCTTCTGGGCAAGAATAATTGACGCAAGATATTATATACCTTTTAAGTTTGAGGCTTCACGTTCACTTATAAACACAGGCTTAGTAGTTGCAATGAGCATAATCGTAATAAAAGCACCGCCGATGTGGTGGCTGTGGAATGTGCTTATATTTGCAATTGTAACTGTCTACAATTTCAAGCCAATGCTTGCTACCGTGAAAAAGGTATTGAAAAAGTAAAAAGGAGGAATATTTATGCCAACACCACACAACAATGCAAAAAAGGGAGATATAGCCAAAACGGTGCTTATGCCCGGTGATCCCCTGAGAGCGAAATTCATTGCGGAAACATATCTTGAAAATCCCGTATGCTACAACGAGGTACGTGGTATGCTTGGATTTACAGGCACATATAAGGGAGTGCCTGTATCTGTGCAGGGAAGCGGAATGGGTATGCCATCAATGGGAATTTATTCCCATGAACTTTACAATGAATATGACGTAGAAAACATCATACGCATCGGCACAGCAGGTTCAATTGCGGACAAAATCAATCTTCGAGAGGTAATTATCGGAGTAAGTGCAAGCACAAATTCAAACTATGCTGCACAGTATCGCCTTCCGGGAACATACGCACCAACTGCAAGTTGGAAGCTTATAGCCGAGGCTGTAAAGGCAGCAGAGGCAAAGGGCTGCATTTATCACGCAGGAAATATTCTTTCATCTGATACATTCTACGACGACGCAAACAGCCTTGCAGAGTGGAATAAAATGGGAGTTCTTGCAATTGAAATGGAATCAGCGGCACTTTATATGAATGCGGCAAGAGCAGGCAAAAATGCACTCTGTATTCTCACGGTTTCCGACTGCCCATTAAAGGGCTTAGCCACTACGGCGGAGGAGCGACAGACCTCATTCCGTGATATGATGGAAATTGCATTGGAAACAGCCACAAGAATATAATTAAGAATTGGGTACCTCTAAAAACCCAATTATGAATTATATAAAATGAAATTTTGACGGCTATCTTAGTCGTCAATTTTTTTTGCATATATAGAAAATGTGCGGAAGAAAAATAATCTACCGCACATAAAAACTCTTAATTCTTAATTCTAAATTCTTAATTAGACAAATGGGTGTTCGGGATGAATAACCGTCTTAAAGGTTGGATTTTTCTCCTTGATTTTCTCCGCCACAAGCTCCGCTGCTTCATTGTCGTTGAATTTTGAATCAACGGGAATACACAAATCAAA
>CALFMA010000316.1 GCA_937880065.1 uncultured Ruminococcus sp. | reverse complement strand
TCCGCAGCTGTCGTTGTGGAAACTTCCTTTTCATCGCCCTCCTCAGCCGCTTTTGCTGTAGTTTTGGAGCTATCTGCGGATTTGTCATCAGCTGCCGCAGTTTCCTTGCGTACTTCCTTAACTTTTGCCTTTGTGGTAACAGGCTCGGTTTCTATTACATGATAAGCATTTTCATTATGCTCCACAAGTACACCCGTATCATTTCCGCAGGCAGTCACAACTGCCGCAGATATAGCCATTGCCGACAAAGCACAAATAATTTTTTTCATTGTATCACCTGAATTTCACTTAAAAATAGAAGCTGTCAACCTCGGTGAGAGTTTCAATATCAGCAGAAATAATGCATCCGCTTGATACAACATACACATAATCTCCGATATAAAGGGCACGGCCGCCGCCGTAACCATTAATATCCCCCATACTAAGCTCGCCCTTAAAGACAAACTCACCATTTTCATAGGAGAAGAACATATATTTAGAATCCGCTGTAAAATGATACTCAGGACTATAGGTTTCTACAATAACAGGCACACCGATAAGATTCTTATTCGGAGCTATGAGAAGTGATTTTCTCTCCCACAATGCTCCCGAATAGATGTAGCTATCTCCCTCGTGATGAATGGAGTAAAGTCCAACTTCTTTAAGGTTGTAAGGGTCGGAATTATCAAACATAACAAGCTTTATACCGTTTTCTACGCCGTTTTCATCAGCATCCGCACCAAATCCAAGGAGAAGTCCCTCGTCCCATTTCTGCATATATGTGCTGTAGCCTAAAATCTTGAATTCGTCCGTAATAAATGGATTTGCAGGGTCTGAAAGGTCAATTGCAAAGAGAGGGTCAGTCTGTTCATATGTTACAACATAACCCATATTTCCGCTGAAACTTACGGATTTAATGCTCTCATTCTCGCCAAATCCCTCAACGCTGCCCACAATATTCATATCCATATCAAGAACATAGACATTATTGTGGTTTACACGGCGGCTTTCATAGGGAATATCAAGTGCATCCTTGATGAAATTGCCGTTGTCAATCCATTTGTCGATAGTCGTTGCAACTCGGAGATAACCGTTATATTCGCTGAAAGAGAACTGGTCTTTCACAAATCCCTCAACAGTACCGCTTGCCTGTGGGACAATCTGTCCGCCGCCTATGGCAATTCGTGTAATATCGGCTTTCTCCCAGCCTGTTGCTGTGTAGAAATTATCCGCAGAGGAATATATGCTGCCGCTATATCCTGCAAGAGCCTTTGTATCGCAATGTGTAAACTCACCGCTTACTGTAAGGTCAATGCTTCCAATTACAGTATAGCTCATATATTCGTAATTGTCAAGTTCATTTTCAGGGAGAAGTATACTTTCACAAGGAATATACGCAGAGTTATTAACTCCGCACTTTGGAACGTATCCGCCAAGGTCATCGCTGCCCTCAATTTCAGAGAAATAGTCCGTTGTGTATCCTGTGATAAGATACATATAACCGTCGGGAGTAATACGCACATCATTATAAACTCCGTCCTGTGTGTATGTGCCGAGGTGCTTAGGCTCATTCTCACGTGTATAGAAGGAAACAAATGTAGATGTTTCGTCGCCATAGAATTGGTACTCACCGTCATAATCCCAGCCGAATTCTGTATAGGTATCGTGATAAGCGTCAGCTGCACCTACAACTACAAGCATATCATTGTAAACGTACATATCATTTACAGATATATTTTTCTCCCATTCGTCACCAAGACCGCAGTCAAACTCTATATCAAGAGTATATACATTTGAAATTTCACCGTCATCAACAGCGGCAACACGCATTGCGGCATAATTTCCACCGAATTTTGACCCATTTTCATAATCGTACTCATTGAACAGATAGTAAATTCTCTCACCGTCAGTTTTTACTACATCAGCTTCAAGGACATTTTCCTCCTGACTGTATGTGTCGGAATAATCGTCCTCGTCCTCATCTTCTGCTTCTGTAACTTCTTCGGTGGGTTCCTCCGTAGTTTCTTCTGTAGTTTCTTCCGTCACTTCCTCAGTTGGAGCTTCTGTAGGCTCTGTAACAGTTTCCTCGGTGGTAGCTTCTGTAGTTTCCTCTGTTGCGGGTTCGGTTGTACCTTTAATAGAAGTTTTTTTATCTCCCTCTGTTGAGGATTCGGTTGGTTCTTCAACGGGAGGTAATTCAGGAGATTCCATTTCGGAGTCACTTCTGTTATTATCGTCACTTCCTATAATAAAATCCTGCTCAACCTCTGTTTCGCCGCCCATTCCGCCGCTTATGTCATTTGCAGGTGCGTCACCTTTATATTCCCTATCAGCTTCAGGAACAGCCGATTCAACGCCATTTTCCAGAACCGTACTATTAACTATTGCACCGTCTGTCATAAAGTAGTATTTATCCATATTCTCCTTGGCTTTTTCCACAAGCTTAAATACCTGCTCGTAGGACTCAGCACCTTTCATATATGGACCTTTTGCCTCAATGTTACTATTATTAGATGTTGTAATCTCAACGCTGCTTACCTCGCTGTCAGCCTGTGAAGATTCGGGACGGCTGCAATTTTCACCGCCTTTTTTCTCACGCTGTATAAGACCTGCTGTCCCCACAGTTGCACCAACAATTACAGCACAAGCTGCGGCTGTTGCAGTTATACGTCCTGCCATAGAAATACGGCTTGTACGCTTTTTTGAAGATGCTTTTTCGTCAAGCATCTTTTTCATATTTTCGGGAGAAATCTCCTCGGGGATTTCCACATTTTCCATTGCTTTTTTCACCTTATCGTCATTGTAATTCATAATAATTCTCCTTTAACCCTCAATTGCCATTCTCAGCTTTTTCTTTGCCCTTGATATGAGTGAACGGACGGTATTTGCGTTAATTCCGCATATTTTTGATATTTCGTCCCCTGTGTAGCCCTCAATTACCGACATTGAAAGGCACATTCTCGACTGCGGGTCAAGATTGTTCATTGCGTGTTTCAGTTCCGACATTTCGCTGTCAAATTCCACCGCAGGTTCAACCTCCTCCGTCAGTTCCACCGTATCGGCAAAATATTCACGCTGTTTACGTTTGATTTTCGCCGAAAGAATCCGCATCATCCACATTCGGAAAGCCTTTTCATCACGAAGCTTACCAATTGTGCAGAATGCGTCAAGCACCGTATCGCTGACCGCATCGCAGGCATCGTGGGTATTCCTTAAACTATACAGGGCAATCCTGTACATATCCTCATACATAAGAGCATAAAGTCGTGAAAATGCCGCAGTATCGCCATTTTGGGCAAGACGCACATCTTCATTGAAATTGTTGTTCATATTTTTCACATCCTTAAAGTACTTTAAAATATTGGTTTGAAAAATTCAGCTTTATTTATCGCTTTCATCAATAAGGTGTCGGATTAAGCTTAATTTGTTGCAGCTAAAGTTATTTTTCAGCATTATGCATAATTTTGTAATCTGTTTATGGTGATATTTTACATAGATTTAACACTTTGTAAATCTCAACACAACATCAACTAATAGTATTATACAAAAAATCTGTAAAAAAATCAATACTTTTATGGATTTTTTTATTTTTTCTCTTGACAATTGAAAAAATATATTGTATAATATATTTTGTGAGATGTAGAAATTAACATTTTGATAATAAATTACACAGAACTATCTGTGCAACATTTCCTCCGCTGATTAATTTTTGAAGAAATAGATAAAACTTGCGGAGCAATAATACAAGGGGTTCTCTAAAAACCGGAACACGAGCGAAATTTCGTACATGACAAATATCAGTTACAAGGCGTCAAGCCGCAGTAATACTTTGTGTATTGCAAGGTTTGACAACGCAGTAAATGATGTTTGTCATAGAAAGTTCGCCGTGAGGGAGGTTTTTAGAGATTCCCACAACTAAAAAGTTGTGTAAACGTGGTTATGAGGGTAGTAAAAATTGTACTAACGGCATTTAATGCCGAATAAACATAATAATTTGAAAAGAGGTTTTTTTATGAACAATTTTGTCAAAAAAGTAACAAGTGCTTTATTATCTGCTGTTTTGGTTGCTACAGGAATTTTTCCTGCTCCTTTTAAAGGAGAACTGAAAAATGCCGAAGCATATTCAAATGCTAAACTTTTTGTAGATACAGCTAAAAAGCTTGACTATATTTCAGGCAGACCTAACGAGGCAACAGCACATTATAATGCTCCTGCCTGTGATTGGTGTGCAATGTTCGTCCATCTGGCGGCATACCGCTGCGGTCTTGGAGATAAAATCCCGATGCTTTCATACTGTGATAACCAGTATTACACAGTTGACGGAGTTCAAATGGACGGCTATAGAAGCTATTATGAAAGACGAGGTCAGTTCCTCTACGCAAGCAGTTATCTTCTTCCCGAAATCGGCGACCTCATTATTTTCGATTCAGCGTCTGCATATGACGGAAAAGGTGACCACATCGGAATTGTCATCAATGTGGATTCCTACACAGGCCTTATATATACTATAGAAGGAAACGGCAGAGGCGATAAGGTTGTTTATGAACAGTATCCCTATTTCGATTCCTCAATTATCGGCTATTGCCAGACTAATCTCGATTCATACACAGAAACAGTTACACCCGCACCTCCTGTTACACCGTCCCAGCCGGCAGGTCCCGAACTTCCTGCTATTGATATGAACAATACTTCATGGGAAGTTACAAGTCCTATCGGATGCAATCTTAGATATACTCCCAACGGCGAAAAAATCGGCGTTATTACAACAGGCACTATTCTTAAAAGCGACCCTTCAAAAAATCAGGGCGAATGGATTTACGTAAAGGCTGCCAATATGGAAAACGGCGGAATTCACGACGGTTATGTTCATTGCTCTACAGTTTCACCCGAAAGCGATAAAAAACCCGTGACTACTACGGCTGTTTCCACAACTGCAACGGAAACAACTACAACTACAGCAGTTTCAACAGAAACTGATACATCAGAAAGCACAACTGCAAGCACAACATCAGCTGTATCCGATTCAACTGCAATTTCAACAACAGCAGCAACAGCGGCTACTGCACAGCCGCAGCCTCCTGCTGTACCCGAATATCCCACAACAGCTACACACTACATTTCAAGCCTTATCGGTGCAAACGGCAGAACAGCCCCCGAATTCGACGAAAATAACATAGCAAGAATTGTTGATACAGATACTCTGCTTATTGTAAATTACTACGAAAACGACTTTGCATACTGCACAATTCCCGACACAGGGGAAACATATTTCATTCATTCATCGGTAATTTCACAGCTTCCCACAAGCGAAGATGACTATACAGAATGTGCAAGAGTGAACTACTATGTATCCTCTGACTGCGGTGTAAAACTCCGTGCATACGGCGATTACAACGGCGAAGTTCTCTGTATTCTCGATACATATCAGGATATCTCTGTCCTCACCTCCCCCAATGAACTGGGATTCGTGTTAGTAGAGTTCACATTCGGCGACGGAGTAATCCACAACGGTTACGTTCACATCGACCATATTACTGCATATTAATACTGCTGCTCCCCAACTAACTTTGCTGTCATATACTCGGCAAGGTACCATTAGCGAAGTAATACTATTAACAAAACTACAAGTACAGGATGCGAAAACCTCCTAAAACACAACGCACTGCCGCACAGAAAATGTGCGGTAGTGCATTTTTATGCCAATTTTCTTTGTGCATTTGTAACACATTTCTCAGGAATTTTATGTATATTTTCTACTGCAAAATTCGTTTTTCAATATTGAGAACAAGAGAGAAAAGGAGAAAAACAAAGAGAATTAAAGAGAAAGTAGGGTATAGATTAAAAAAAATCCGAAAAAACCATTGACAACTGCTGACTTTTCGTGTATAATAATTATTGTCGCTGTCAGAGATGCGTAAAATCGTCATTTTTGACCAAAGGAAGCTTTACGCTTCCCACCAACAAAAAATATTCAGGAGGAAAAAATTATGTCTACTACTATGGCAAAACCGGCTGAAGTAAGCAGAACTTGGTACATCCTTGACGCTGCCGGACAGCCCCTCGGTAGAGTTGCTGCTAAGGCTGCTCATATTCTCAGAGGCAAGCATAAGCCCACATACACTCCCCACGTTGACTGCGGAGATCACGTTATCGTTATCAACTGCGAAAAGGCTATCCTTACAGGAAGAAAGCTTGAGCAGAAGAAGTACTACTGGCACACAGGCTGGATTGGCGGTCTTAAGTCCATTTCTTACAAGGATATGATGGCTAATCAGGCTGACAGAGCTATGACAATCGCTGTAAACGGTATGCTCCCCAACAACTCCCTCGGCAGAACTCAGATCAAGCGTCTGAAGGCTTACAAGGGTGCAGAGCATAAGCACGAGGCTCAGAAGCCCGAAATTTTTGTAAAGTAAGGAGGTTTTACTAATGTATAATAATGATGCTTATTTTTACGGTACAGGCAGAAGAAAGTCTTCTGTTGCTAGAGTAAGACTCTATCAGGGTACAGGTAAAGTTACAATCAACGACAGAGATATTGATAAGCTGGTTCTTGATCATTTAAATACTTTTGTATTTGCTACATCTACCAATGTTGATATGACAAGAGTGTATTACTATCAGCTGATGAACAGTTTGTATTTTCAGGTTGTAGCTTTTATTGATAGTCTTATCAGATCTACAGCTTTTAGAAGATATACCAGAAATAACAGAGTGTTCAATAAACTGGTTGAAAAAGTATATGGACCTAATAATGGTATTGATCCTAAGACTTTGACAGCAGAATTCAGATATACATTTTCTACTTCTATCATGAGAGAAATGGCTGAAAAAGAACTTTCCGTTTTATATCAGGGATTACACAAAATATTTATGACGGCAGCATCAATGGCTTGTATTGAATCTATTCCTAATGGTAGAGGAGAAATCTTCGGAGCAATACAGTCTCAGATTCCTGAACATCATGAATGTATGTGTGGTGGAAATTGTCATCATGAGGAGCAGCCTAGTCCGGTGGTAGCTACAAATATTCCTCCTCCTCCTAAAGGATTTGGAAGAGGAAAACGTAAATAAAATTAAA
>CALFMA010000315.1 GCA_937880065.1 uncultured Ruminococcus sp. | reverse complement strand
AAAACAAACTGAAACATACGGCAACACTTGCCGCCAAAGGTGAGGGTGAATTCTGTGCCGGAGATCACTGCCGTTTCTGTAAGGTCAAGGCTACCTGCCGCAAGCGTGCGGAATACAATCTCGTACTTGCACAGTACGATTTTGTACCGGCAGATACCCTTGAAGATGCCGAAATCGAGGCAATCCTTGAAAAGGCTGACGCACTGGTGGCATGGGCGAACGATGTGAAAGAATTCGCACTCTCACAGGCACTCTCCGGCAAGGTCTGGAACGGATACAAGCTTGTAGAGGGAAAATCCAACCGTAAGTACACCGATGAAGCAAAGGTCGCACAGGCAGTGCAGAATGCTGGATATGATCCCTATGCCGCACCGGAGATTCTCGGTATCACAGCTATGACAAAGCTTTTAGGCAAGAAGAAATTCACCGAAATTCTCGGAGAACTTCTCTACAAACCCACAGGAAAACCGACGCTGGTTCCTACTTCGGATAAACGAAAAGCATGGAATCCGGCTGAAAACGATTTTAAGGAGGAAAATTAACATGGCGAAGTATGTAAATCCCACAAAGGTAATCACAGGTCCCGCCACCCGCTGGAGTTACTGCAACGCATGGGAGGCAAAGGCAATCAACGGCGGCACACCGAAGTTCAGCGTGTCCCTTATCATCCCGAAGTCCGATACAGCGACCATTACAAAGGTCAAGGCAGCCATTCAGGCGGCGTATGAGGAAGGTGCATCCAAGCTCAAGGGCAACGGCAAGTCCGTACCGCAGCTGTCTGCCATCAAAACGCCCCTCCGTGACGGTGATCTGGAACGCCCCGATGATGAGGCTTATGCAAATGCTTACTTCATCAACGCCAACTCTGCAACTGCTCCCGGTATTGTAGATGCAGACCGTCAGCCGATCATCGACCACAGCGAGGTGTACAGCGGCGTTTACGGCAGAGCGTCAATCAACTTCTACGCATTCAACTCCAACGGCAACAGAGGTATTGCCTGCGGTCTGAATAATTTGCAGAAGATCCGTGACGGCGAGCCTCTCGGCGGAAAGAGCCGTGCGGAGGATGATTTCAATGACGATGAGGACAGCGATTTCCTCGATTAATCTCTGAATAGCTGGGTGGGCAGTTAGGCAATATGCTTGGGCGGGTTAAGGATATGATGAAAATGAAAGAAATGACAATTGATATAGAAACACGCAGCGACCGTGATCTGAAGAAATGCGGCGTGTATGCCTATGTGGATTCACCGCATTTTGCAATCACGCTGTTCAGCGTTTCCGTAGACGGAAGTGCGGTGCAGCTCTATGACCTTGCCTGCGGTGATACGATTCCCCTTGCAATCCTGCACGCTCTCACAGATGAAAGCGTCATTAAAAGAGCGTTCAATGTGAACTTTGAGCGGATATGTCTGTCTAAATATCTGCGTGAATATTACCCGCAGATCTTCCGCAGCTACAGCATTGACGAAGATACCGTCGGTGACTATCTCAGTCCTGTGGGCTGGCAGTGTACCATGGTGCATTGCCGTTATCTGGGGCTGCCGTCCACGCTTGCACAGGCTGGAAAGGTACTGCATCTGGAAGAACAGAAAATGCCGGAGGGTAAGGGACTGATCAGATATTTCTGTGTGCCGTGTGATACCGTTGACGGTATTCCCCTATTTCATTCCCCTGCTGACACACCGGAGAAATGGGAGATTTTCAAGAAGTACAATATGCAGGATGTGGAGTCGGAAATGGCGATTGACCGCAAGCTGTCGGGCTATCCTGTTCCGGAATCTATCTGGGAGCAGTTCTATCTCGATCAGGAGATCAACGACCGTGGCATTGCCGTTGATATGGAACTTGTGGATGCGGCATTGTCTCTTGACGGCCAGGCAAAGGCAAAGTTGTCATCGGAGATGTGCAGGCTTACGGGTGTAGAGAATCCTAATTCCGTGTATCAGCTGCTTGACTGGCTGGAAAAACAGGGCTATACTTCGAATTCTCTCGACAAACAGGAAGTCCACAGATTATTGCAGACAGCGAAAGATCCTGTCAAATCCGTTCTGGAAATGCGGTTGCAGCTCTCAAAATCATCTGTGAAAAAGTACACTGCAATGCAGCAGACTGCCTGCTCCGACCACAGGGCAAGAGGAATGTTCAGTTTCTATGGTGCGTCACGCACAGGCAGGTTCTCCGGCAGACACATTCAGCTTCAAAATCTGCCTCAGAACCATATCATTGACCTGACCGAAGCGAGAGAAACCGTGAAATACGGCTACTATGATGAGGTCGAAATGCTCTACGAGGATGTTCCCGATACGCTTTCTCAGCTGATCCGCACGGCATTTGTTCCCCGAAAGGGATACAAGTTCATTGTTGCAGACTTTTCTGCGATTGAGGCACGTGTCATTGCGTGGCTTGCAGGAGAGGATTGGCGACTGGATATATTTGCTAACGGCGGTGATATTTATTGTGCGTCCGCATCACAGATGTTCGGTGTGCCTGTTATCAAAAATGGTGTGAACGGTCATCTCCGTCAGAAAGGTAAGATCGCCGAGCTTGCTCTCGGATACGGCGGATCGGTCGGTGCATTGAAATCCATGGGAGCCATTGAAATGGGCTTGCAGGAGAATGAATTACAGCCCCTTGTGGATGCGTGGAGGGATGCCAATCCGAATATCACAGCACTCTGGTGGACAGTTGACCGTGCTGTCAAAAAGGCAGTCAGGGAGAAAACCACTACCACCACTCACGAAATCAAATTCATCTGCAAAAGCGGAATGCTCTTTATTGAACTGCCCAGCGGCAGACGGCTCTCCTATGTGAAGCCGAGAATCGGTGAAAACAAATTCGGCGGTGAGTCCGTAACCTACGAGGGCAGTACAAACAAGAAGTGGGAACGTCTTGAAAGCTACGGTCCGAAATTCGTGGAGAACATCGTACAGGCAATTGCGAGGGATATTCTCTGCAATGCTTTACAGACATTATCTCACTGCTTTATTGTTGCTCATGTACATGATGAAATCATCATTGAAGCGGACAGGCGTATGTCCGTAGAGGCAGTATGTGAACAGATGGCACGAGTGCCGGACTGGGCGGAAGGCTTACAGCTCCGTGCGGACGGATATGAATGTGAATATTACAAAAAGGACTGAGCTCAGATCTGGGCTTAGTGACGGCTCATTTTTGAGCAGTCGGAAAGGAATCTATGGCTAATTTATACAACAGTGAGGGCTACTTCTCCCCAACGGAGTACGAAGCCTTCACACGCATTGAAAAGGAGGAAAGAGCTGCACGCATTGCGGCGAATTATCGTCCTCTGATATACATCTGCTCACCTTATTCGGGAGATACGGACCACAACACAGAGATGGCGAAGAAATACAGCCGTTTTGCATTGGAGCAGCACTGTATTCCCTTTGCCCCTCACCTGCTCTTTCCGCAGTTTATGGATGATAACGATCCGCAGGAACGTGAAACAGCAATGTTTATGAATATGGTTTTGCTCGGTCGCTGTGAGGAGCTGTGGGTATTCGGTGAGAATTACTCCGCAGGAATGCAGCAGGAAATCAAGAAGGCGAAGTATAAGGGAATGAAAATCCGATATTATACGGAAGAAATGGAGGTCAGGGCATGAAATTTACAATCTACACCGCCGACTGCACAGGCAATCCGCAGAACAGGCTGTATCCGCATCAGGTGGTTGTGACCTCTGCCTGCGATATGAAGAAGTCTGCACGATTTGACCATGTATGTGCAGCATATAAAGAAAACAGCCGCAGTGATGCTAATTTTCTGTCTGCGGATAATGCACCTCTGGACTGTGACAATGCTCACAGCGATAATTCCGACGACTGGATCACACCGGAAAAGATGGATGAAATTCTGTCAGATGTAGCGTATGTGCTGACATTCAGCCGCAATCATATGAAACCTAAGGACGGCAAGTCTGCAAGACCGAGATTTCATGTGTATTTTCCGTGCAGTGTCCATGAGGATGCGTCTGCGTATAAGGCACTGAAAAGGAAGATTCAGCAGCAGTTCCCTTTCTTTGATAATAACGCACTGGACGCTGCACGCTTTTTGTTCGGCTCTGACGGTGATGTAGTATGGCATGAGGGCAGTCTGACCATTGAGGACTATCTGCTTCTGATGCAGCAGAAAAAGAGTATTCCTGCCGGACAGCGTAACTCCACTCTCTCCCGATTTGCCGGAAAGCTTGTGAAGCGTTTCGGCAGTGGCGAGGAAGCCCATGCAAAGTTTCTGGAGAGAGCCG
>CALFMA010000314.1 GCA_937880065.1 uncultured Ruminococcus sp. | reverse complement strand
CCCTGGCCGTTGCCGCAATGCCCGAGGGACTGGCAACCGTGGTTACCATCGTTCTTTCCATGGGCGTTACAAAAATGTCCAAGCAGAACGCCATCATCCGCCGCTTGACCGCTGTCGAAACCCTCGGCTGTACCCAGATCATCTGCTCCGATAAAACCGGTACTCTCACGCAGAATAAGATGACGGTTCAGCAGGTTTATATTGACGGTAAAGCCTTCAGTCCCAAGGAACTTGACCTGCAAAATCAGCTTCACAGAGATTTGCAGCATAGATTACCGGTTTAGCGGAGAGCAGGGGAGTTGACTTTATCAGTTCACGCTCCTCATCGGTGAAATCAAATCCTCTTGCGGATTTACCGTTTTCAAGATGCTCTTTGAGTCTTTCAAGAAAATCAATTTCAATAAGATATTTCTTGTCGCCCTTAGCTGCTTTTTTTGCACGGTCAATACGGCGGTCAATCATTTCAATATCGGAGAAAATAAGCTCTAAATTGATAGTTTCAATATCACGGAGAGGGTTGATATTTCCGTCAACGTGAACGATATTGTCATCCTCAAAGCAGCGAACAACGTGAACGATTGCGTCAACCTCACGAATATCGGCAAGGAATTTATTTCCCAGTCCCTCGCCCTTTGACGCACCCTTTACAAGACCTGCAATATCCACAAATTCAAGAGTTGCGGGAGTAAATTTGTCAGGCTCATACATTTCTGCAAGCTTATCAAGTCTTTCATCGGGAACTGAAACGATACCGATATTCTTCTCAATTGTGCAGAACGGGTAGTTTGCAGATTCAGCACCTGCATTTGTAAGAGCGTTAAAAAGTGTGCTTTTGCCGACATTAGGCAGTCCAACCATACCAAGTTTCATAATTTTTAAAATACCTTCCTTTTATGAATTGCGTATCAGTTGCTGTTGTGTTCGATACGCTTATTATTAACAAGAGAATTAATTGTTGAATTCTGAATCTGAACATCTCCGTCAGCGGAGCAGATATCACGGGGATTGCCGCAAGCCATTTTCAGATTGATTGAAGAATCCATAATAAAGACATTTCCGCTTCCCTCGGAATCACCGATACCTACGGCATAGTCACCCTCGGAGTCAATGTGAATATCAGCGTTCATAATCTTAGTGTTTACGCTACCGCCGATAGCACCGATACAAGCCTGTTTAGCGGCATTCATCTTAGCGGTGATTTTACCCTTGCGAACAAGAATGCTGCCCTCACCGTCCTCGATAACACCGATACCTACGGCTTCCGCACTGCTGCATGACATAGTGATGTCAGCAGATGTACCGATTGTGGAAATACCTGTAAAGCTTCCGATACCTGTAATTCTCTTACCTGCAAGAGCCATATTCAGCTTGCAGTTGTCGGAAATTTCAATATTTGCGTCGCCGTTGAAGCTTCCCACGCCGATACCGTTGTGAGTGTGCATATCAACCTTGATGTTGCCTGAAACAAGCTTAATATCTGAATCGTCATCATTGAAACCGCCGCCGATAGCTACAGTTTCTGTGCCGTTGCAGATAATTTCAAGGCTGCCGTCCATATCAATTGTAATGTCACCGTAACTGTGTTCGTAGTCGTTGCCGATACCAATGCCGTATGTAGCATAGCAGTCAAGCATAAGAGTGCCTTTGCCTTTAAGTTCAAACTGAGAACCCATAGGCACGTAAATACCTGCATAGGCAAGCTTATTTGCCTTGGAAACATTGAGTACAAGACGGGCGTATTCGCCTACGGTAATGGTAGGTTTGCTGTTTCCGCTTACGATATTTACATTTTTAAGGTTAAGTTCACAGCTGTGGTTATCCATAATTGTGATATTCATTTTCACGGTCTTATCGGGATCACCCACAATAGTGAGTTTACTCTGATAAACGTGAATATCGGTATACTTTTCAAGGGCAAGTTTCAGCAGGTCAATTTCAGCGTCATTCTGAGCCGCATAAACCTTTTTGGAGCCGTTGGGACGGGTTTCAAGATTTGTCTTGATGATTTCATCCTTGATGTCCTTGGAAATGCTGTCAAGGAAAACAGGCTTAGGCTTCGAGGTGTAGTAACCCTGAATAAGGTCAATTCCAAGGCGGATAACAGTTTTCATTTCCTGTGCAGTTTCAACGCCCTCTGCAAGAGTTTGCAGCTGATTGTCACGGCAAAAGTCAATAATCTGTGTAACAAGCTGCTGTTTCTTCATATCGTTGTGAATATCCGAAATAAGTGAACGGTCAATTTTAACGTAATCAGGGCGATATTTAAGGAGATTTGTGCTGTTTGAGTAACCTGTTCCGTAATCGTCAATGGCAAGCTGTGTATGGGCAAATGCAAGACGTTTTTTGATAAGGTCAATTGATTCCGGAGTAACTGTGCTGTCCTCCACGATTTCAATAACGCATTTTTCCATAAGTTCGCCGTATGTGAGGTATAATTCGTTGAAATCCTCATCATTAAGGCTGTATTCGCACATTGAGTTGATAAACAGCTTTTTATTTTCAAAAACGCTCTGATTTTCGCTGATAAGCTTCATTGTATTGAAGAATGTCAGTTTTTCAATTGCGTAAAGTGAATTCTGATTTGCGGCAATGGAGAGAATTTGTTTAGGCTCCATTTTAAGGTCCCCTGTACTACGCATAAGAGCCTCATATGCCACAATATTTCCCGTTGTGGTTTCAACAATAGGCTGAACGTGATATGTGAAAAGATTTTCCGTTATCATTCTGCTGAACAGCTGAGCGTTCTTGTATGCATCCTTTTCACGGCTGTAATTGCTTTCGGAGAACCAGTTTATAACGTGTCTGCGGTCAGTACGTGCTTCATAGAGGGCAAATTCGGAGTAATTGACAAGCATATTGAAATCGGTTGCCTCGTTGGGATATGAGGAACAGCCGATATAAAGGCTGAGTTTACTCTTGTCTGAAATATCAATAATTTCGCCGAAATCATCGGTAAGAATACAATTCTGCACCGCTTCGTCCATACTGTTGAGAATGTTGTAGATGAACATTCTGTCACAGTCCTTGAAAAACGCCAGCATTTCATATCCCGATTTTGTGCCGATGAGAACATTTTCCCCTGCAAAGCTGTTGAGGATTTCCGCAACTGACGCTATACAGCTGTTTGTGCTGTCAACGGGGAGGAATGAACCAAGCTTCTCAATTCCGTTGATATACAGAGTAGCAAGGCAGCAATTCTGCACATCGGGGAGCAGCTTTTTTATCTGCTGTGAGAAATAGGGATAAGAGGGGAGTCGTGTTACAGGGTCATATTCCACGAAATCATTTTCACGCATATTTGAAATCTGACGTGTATAATCCTGTACAAATCCAAGCCATTCGTCGCTTGACTCATAAATATTCATTTTGATGTATTTGGAAGTATTGTTATTTGTAAAATGGTATATATGTTTCTGACCTTCTACGGGCATTTTTGAGATTTTTTCAAGGAGATTGAAAAACTCAAACTCATTAAGTTTATTGCCGGAGCAGGAGAGCATATGGCAGGCAACATCGTCAAGGTATGCGGTTTTACTTTTTGCGATATATGTAAATGCGCCTATATTTCCCATAAACTGCTGAAAAACCTTCCAGTCGTGGCTTAATTCCGGAGGCTCTGTTGAAAGATTGAATATACTCATAGCAACTCCTGTATTCCGCTGTTGAACAGCCAACGGTAATAATTCACCGTCTTTTCGGGGCGTTCATATGCGGTGTTATCTTAATGGTGACAACTTACCATAATATATCATTTTTATTATACAATATTTCGTGAATAAAGTCAATATAATAATTGTTATTAAATTATAAATTTTGTCAGAAAAAAGGGCAGACATAAAGCCTGCCCGATATGTATCTGCCGCAAATCATTCATCAAGGAAATCCTTGACCTTTTTGCTGCGGCTTGGGTGACGGAGTTTACGGAGTGCCTTTGCTTCAATCTGACGGATACGCTCACGGGTTACCTCAAAACGCTGTCCAACTTCTTCGAGAGTACGAGCCTTGCCGTCCTCAAGACCGAAACGGAGTTTTAATACCTTTGCCTCACGGTCTGTAAGTGTGTTGAGAACTTCGTTAAGCTGCTCTTTGAGGAGAGTATGAGATGCAGCCTCAGCAGGTGCGGGAGCGTCATCATCGGGGATAAAGTCGCCCAGGTGGCTGTCCTCCTCCTCGCCGATGGGGGTCTCCAGGGAGACGGGGTCCAGCGCGATCTTCAAAATCTCCCGCACCTTTTCCTCCGGCTGGCCGGGCATTTCGGCCTTCA
>CALFMA010000313.1 GCA_937880065.1 uncultured Ruminococcus sp. | reverse complement strand
AGAGTATTCAGGCATAACACCGCAGATATAAAAAACCCTGCCCCTTATTTTCACATATTTGCCGCTGTTTATGAGCATTTCTGCCTTTGTCCGTCCAACCATATCAAAAAATTCCTGCTGATTGCCGTGAATAAAGCTCTGCTCGTGGTTGCCCATACACATATACACGGGAGCGATTTCGCACAAAGCCTGCAAAAGCCTTTCCGACGGGGAAAAATCCACTTCAGTACGTGAAATCAGATCCCCTGTGATGAATATTAAATCGGGCTTTTCCTGCTGTGCCGCAGACAAAATCCGCTTGTTATATGTGCTGTTATTCCTCTTGTGGCAGTCTGAAATATGAAGAATTTTTACATCACCGCCGAAATCTTTATGCCTTTTTGCAAGTATGAAATGATTTTCAATATACAGATAAACGGCGGCAATGATAGCTAAAATCAATACTAAAAGTATAAATTTCATTATACTATTTTATTCCTCGTCCTCATTTTCGTCAGCTTCGATGACTACCTCGTTTTTCTCCTCCTCAGCAGCCTCAGCCTCAGCGGCTTTGATTTGCTCCTCGGTAAGCTGCTCAACCTTTTCGGTTTCAGCTGATTCGTCACGCTCAGTTCGTGTAAATGCCACAACCTTTGCACCCTCGCCGACTCTCATAACACGTACACCCTTGGCAATTCTGCCCATAATACGCACATCTTCGGCATGGATACGAATAATTACACCGTCACTTGAAACGAGAATTACATCATCTGTTTCGTCAACTATCTTAATTCCGCAGACGTGACCACGGATGTCGTCCACCTTGTAGTTGGTCAGACCGTAGCCGCCTCTGTTCTGAATTCGATAGCTGTCAATTTCTGTACGCTTACCATAGCCGTTATCGGTCACAGTAAGGAGTGAAGCACCCTCACGCACCTTTGCAATTCCTACAACATAGTCCCCCTCACGAAGCTTTATAGCCTTTACACCGTGAGCTGAACGGGACAACGCTCTGCCCTTTTCTTCCTCGATACGGATTGCCATACCATTTCTTGTAGCAACGAAAATCTGCTCTTTTCCGTTTGTCATACGGCATCCCGCAATTTCATCGCCCTCGTCAAGACCAATTGCAATAAGACCATTCTTGCGGACATTCTTGTAGAATGAAAGATTTGTACGCTTGATTTTACCGTTTTTCGTAACGATTGTAATAAATCTGTCGTCACCGAAATCGGCTGTCTTAATCATTGCCGTTACCTTTTCATTTTCGGTAAGTGGCAGGAGATTTATGAGATTGAAACCACGTGAAGCCTTTGAACCGTCGGGAATTTCGTAGCATTTCAGCTTGTACATAATGCCCTTGTTGGTGATAAACAGGATATTATCGTGAGTTCCGCAGATGAACATCTCCTCTACGAAGTCCTCCTCACGCTGTTTCATACCTGTTATACCACGTCCGCCACGACGCTGAGTCTTGTATTCGGCAACGGGCATACGCTTGATATAGCCGTTATTTGTGAGCGTTACAACGCAATCTTCAACAGGAATAAGGTCCTCAATGTCAACTTCGCCGCTTACGGATTCAATATCTGTACGGCGTTTATCGTTGAACTTTCTGCGGATTTCGTTGAGGTCATTCATAATAATCTCATAAACACGGTTGATATTAGCAAGAATATCTTCAAGGTCAGTAATTTTAGTCAACAGACCATATAATTCGTCTGTTATCTTCTGACGCTCCAGACCTGTCAAAGCACCTAAACGCATCTGAACAATAGCCTCAGCCTGTTCCTCTGAAAGTCCCTGCTGATGTTCGAGAATGTGAATGTTGCTCATATCGTACTGGGCACGGTCAAGAAGTGCGCTCATATCCACATCCTTGAAACGTTCAATCATACGCTCCTTAGCCTCGGGAATTGTCTTGCTGCTGCGGAGAATAGCCACAACCTCATCAATATAATCAGCGGCAAGAATGAAGCCCTGCAACAGATGAGCTCTTTCAAGTGCCTTGCGGAGGTCAAAACGTGTGCGACGCTGGATAACGTCAACCTGGAAGTCAAGATAATGACTGAGCATCTCTTTCAGCGTAAGCACCTTTGGCTCGCCATTTACGAGGGCAAGCATAATAATGCCCACTGTATCCTGCAATTTTGTGAGAGCAAACAGCTTATTCAGCACTATTTCGGGAACAGCGTCCTTTTTCAGCTCGATAACAATACGCATACCGTCCTTGTCGGACTCGTCACGGAGGAAGTAAATTCCCTCCAGACGCTTATCCTTGCAAAGCTGATTGATATTTTTGAGAATAAGTGTTTTATTTACCATATATGGGATTTCGTCAACTATAATACAATTTCTGCCCTTGACTTCCTCAAAATGAGTACGGCTGCGGAGAATAATCTTTCCTCTGCCTGTGCCGTAAGCGGCACGAATTCCTGCTTTACCCATAACAATACCGCCTGTAGGGAAGTCAGGTCCCTTGATATGCTCCATAAGCTGATCAAGAGTACAGTCGGGGTCGTCAATAAGCAGCTGTAAAGCGTCTATAACCTCGCCTAAATTGTGGGGAGGAATATTTGTAGCCATACCAACAGCGATACCTGTTGAGCCGTTTACAAGCAGATTTGGGAATCTTGAAGGAAGTACAACAGGCTCTTTCAGACGGTCATCGTAGTTGGGCATAAAGTCAACTGTTTCCTTGTTGATGTCCTGTAACATCTCAAGGGTAAGCTTTTTCATTTTAGCCTCGGTATAACGGTAGGCAGCCGCCTTATCACCGTCAATTGAACCGAAGTTTCCGTGACCGTCAACGAGAGGATAACGGAGTGAAAAGTTCTGTGCAAGTCTTACAAGAGCATCATAAACCGATGCGTCACCGTGTGGGTGATAGCGTCCCAGCACAGCACCGACAGTATCAGCACATTTTCTGTATGCCTTATCGGGAGTAAGTCCGTTTTCGTGGAGCGTATAGAGAATACGTCTGTGAACAGGCTTTAAACCGTCCCTTACATCAGGCAAAGCTCTTGAAACAATAACCGACATTGCGTACTGGAGCATTGAATTTTCCATTTCATTCACAAGGTCGGAATGAATAATTTTTGAATTATCGTTATATAACACGCTGAACCTCCTTGTTATTATTCAGATTTTTTCAACGTTTTTAAATGCGGGCGGAAAATTTCCGCACCTACAGATTTATTTTGCAATACTGCGTATAATTTCCAGTTCTTCAGGTGAAAAATCAGCCTTTGGAACTATATAATAGGCATAATCGGAGCAGACAAGAACAAAGCAGTCTGCCGCTTCAATTACGGAAAAACCGTCATCTATGGGAATAATTGTAGGCTTTACGGCTTCTTCGGAATATTCCTCGTCAAGTTCCTCAGCAATTTCCTCGGCTTCTTCATCATCTGCATATTTTTCACAAATAGTGGAGATTTCAACGGTTTTCTCCTTTACAGCCAGCCTGTAAAGAGGAATTATTCCGTTTCCGTTCATACTCATTACGATGTTATCACGCTGTTTCAGCGGATTGAATATCTCACGGTAAGCAAGTGCCAGAAATCCTACTAAAGCAAGATAGCCTAAAAGTCTGATTTTCTCATCAAGCATCCCTGAAATGAAAACTGTTGCAATGGATAAAAGCACGAAAATAACGGATTTTACGATAGCTTTCGGGTATACAAATTTTTTCTGATATGCCCTTATGCCCTGCCGCATAATCTGCGGTGTATGGGAAAAATCCTTGACAAGCTTTATATTTTCTTCCATAGCCTGCCCTCGTTAAATATCGAGATTCTGCACGAATTTCGCATTCTTCTCAATGAATTTTCTTCTTGGCTCAACATTGTCACCCATAAGGATTGAGAATGTTTCGTCAGCCTTTAAAGCGTCCTCCATACCGATTTTCACGATTGTACGACGCTCAGGGTCCATAGTAGTTTCCCAGAGCTGTTCGGGGTCCATTTCACCAAGACCTTTATAACGCTGAACTTCAACCTTATATTTGCCTTCTTCGGAAAGCTCTGCAATGAAACCGTCACGCTCCTCGTCAGAGAAAGCATATCGCTCCTTTTTGCCTCGCCAAACCTTGAAAAGAGGCGGCTGTGCAATATAGACATTGCCGTTTGAGATAAGAGGACGCATATAGCGGAAGAAGAATGTCAGAAGAAGTGTTCTGATGTGCATACCGTCAACGTCGGCATCCGCCATAATGATAACTTTGCCGTAACGGAGCTTTTCAATATCGAAATCCTCGCCGATACCTGTGCCAAGAGCCGTTACAACAGGCGAAAGCTTGTCATTGCCGTAAATCTTGTCAATACGTGCCTTTTCTACGTTGAGCATTTTTCCCCAGAGTGAGAGAATAGCCTGATATTTTCTGTCACGTCCCTGCTTTGCAGAACCGCCCGCAGAGTCACCCTCTACGATGTAAATTTCAGTATATCTTGCATCTCTCTCGGAGCAATCTGCCAGTTTTTCGGGCATTGAAGCATTTCCGAATGCATTCTTTTTACGCTCTGCATCTCTTGCACGTTTAGCAGCCTCACGGGCTTTAAGAGCTGAAAGTGCCTTATCGAAAATAGCCTTTGCAATGTCAGGATTTTCTTCAAGGAAATTCATAAGCTTTTCCTGTACAAGCTTTTCGATAAATGGCTTGACTTCGGGATTTCCAAGTCGTCCCTTTGTCTGTCCCTCAAATTCGCACTCGGTAAGCTTTACGGAGATAATGGCTGTAAGTCCCTCACGTACATCATCGCCGCTGAGTTTCTCCTTATCTTTGAGAAGTCCCATTTTCTTGCCGTAGTCGTTGATAACTCTCTTAATTGAATCTTTAAAGGCTGTTTCATGATATCCACCGTCCTTTGTGTGGATATTATTTGCAAATGAGAGGATAACCTCATTATAGCTGTCGTTGTACTGGAGGGCGATTTCCGCAAAGGAATCCCCCTGCTTTCCCGAAACGTAAATAACTTCATTGCTCAGCGGCACATCACCTCTTTTTTCGTGAAGATGCTCTACATACTGACGAATACCGCCCTCATAGTGGAAAGTTTCGGATTTTATATCATTCTCGTCACGCAAATCGGAGAATGTAATTTTTATGCCTGCATTGAGGAAAGCCTGTTCACGGAGCCTGTCAAGAAGCGTTTCGTATTTATACACGGTTTCTTCGAAAATTTCCCCGTCAGCCTTGAACATAACGCTTGTACCTGTTTCGGTGGTCTTTTCGATAGCTTTAAGCTGTTCGTCATAGTGACCACGCTCAAAACGCTGGAACCACACATTTTCGCCGTCCTTGACGGTAAGCTCCAGCCACTCTGAAAGGGCATTAACAACAGACGCACCAACGCCGTGAAGTCCTCCTGATACCTTATATCCGCCGCCGCCGAATTTTCCGCCTGCGTGGAGAATGGTATAAACAACGGTAGCCGCAGAAATACCCTCCTTTGGATGAATACCAACGGGGATACCACGTCCGTTATCGGATACTCTTATAACATCGCCGGGGAGAATATCCACCTTAATTTCGGTACAAAAGCCTGCAAGAGCCTCGTCAATGGAGTTATCCACAATTTCGTATACAAGGTGGTGCAGACCGCTTGGACCTGTTGAACCGATATACATACCGGGTCTTTTTCTTACAGCTTCAAGTCCTTCCAGAATTTGTATGTCATTTTCGTCGTAATTGACAATGTCATTTTCGGCGTTATTAATATTCTGCTGACTCATGAGTACCTCCAGTTTATTTAATTAAGAATTCAGAATTAAGAATTATGAATTATTCTCTGAATTCTTTTGACGGACTGCCAAAGGCAGCCCCTACTAAATCTTAATTGAATTACGAATTAACAATACTCGCCGCCTCTATCGCTAATGGCTAAAGGCTTTGTAATTACGCATTAACAATACCCTCCGCCGCTTTCAAGACGCTTTTTCAGCGTACTTGCCGCAAGCTGGGATATATAAATCCGCTTTTTTGTGATAATATATGTTTTTGGCAGTTCATAAGTGGCTAAAAACAGCCTTTTTTCCTTTTCTGCCTTGTCAAGCAGCTTTTTCGTACAGCTTGTAACAGTTGTGTTATCCATATCGAAAATGCCGATAATTTCACGGACATCAACGGAATAATTATTGCCGATATGGAGATAAATAGTCTTATTCATCTTAATTCCTCTGCAATCCTGCCACCGCTTATACGCAGAATTTTCCCCTTTATATCGGGAAGTAGCGTTCTTTCGTTGGGAGTTGTAATGAAAACCTGCATATTTCTGATTATATCAAATACAAATCGCTGACGGTTTTCGTCAAGTTCTCCCATAACATCATCAAGAAATACCACGGGAGCGTCTTTGCTTCGCTTTGTGAAAATTTCCGCCTGTGCAAGCTTTATAACAAGTGCCGCAGATTTAATCTGCCCCTGTGAGCCGTATTCCTTGGCACTTATGCCGTTGATTTTTATGTTGATTTCGTCACGGTTTACCCCAGAATGGGTTATACCTGTGCGAATGTCATACTCCTCCGATTCACGGAGTTTATTGAAATATTTTTCAAAGGCAGCCTCATCGCAGGGCAGTTCAAAATCCTCCGCCTTGAATACGTTGGATTTATATTCAAGCTCCAGCTTTTCTTTGCCGCCCGAAATGGCGTAATACAGCTCTCCGCAGACCTGATTCAGCTTTTTTATATAACTGTCACGCATATAGGATATTAACGCACCCTCGTGAGCCGCCTGTTTATCCCATATTTCAAGAATTGACGAATCGGAATTCCCCTGCATAATTGATTTCAGCAGGGCATTCCGCTGATTCATTACGGCATTATTTTTCGTTATATGTGCCACAAATACAGGATTTAGCTGTGATGCTGCCATATCCACGAAATTCCGCCGTTTTTCGGGAGCGCCTTTTATGATTTCCACATCATCGGGGATAAAGGCAATGCACTTGAAAACGTCAAAAAGATTTCTCGTACCCTTTTGTTTTACCCCGTTAATGGTGATATTTTTCGTTATATTTCCGCCTTTTATCATCTCATAGGTGATTTTCTGGTCACGCACATCGTCCCAAATTCCAACCTCGGAGATAAAAGAGCTTTTATCGAGAGCAATATAATCTCTTTCCTTTGAGCCACGAAAGCTTTTACACCCCGACATAATCCACAGGGCTTCAAGGAGATTAGTTTTCCCCTGTGCATTTTCCCCCACTATGATATTATAGTAGATGTCAGGCTCGAAAGAAATTTCCGACAGATTTTTAAATCCGTCAATTTTAACGTGAGTTATCAGCACACAGTTACCTCATCACCGCCGATTACTTTTACAGTATCGCCGGGGCGGATTTTCTTGCCACGCATTGTGCAGACTTCGCCATTGACGAGAACCTGTTCGTCCTGTATAAGCATTTTTGCCTCTCCACCTGAGCCTGCCAATGAGGCAAATTTAAGGAGAGCGTCAAGCTTTATAAACTCTGTTGTGATTTTAATTTCAGGCATATCTATACCCCTCAATAATTAATAATTATGAATTTAAGCCGTTAGCTTTAAAAGATAATAGAAAAATTACAGTTTATTTCAGCTAAAGGGGTTCTCTAAAAACCGGAACACGAGCGAAATTTCGTATATGACAAATATCAGTTACAAGGCGACAAACCGCAGTAATACTTGATGTATTGCAAGGTTTGTCAACGCAGGAAATGATATTTGTCATAGAAAGTTCGCCGTGAGGGAGGTTTTTAGAGGTTCCCTAAAGGCTAAAAGCTATAGGCTCTTAATTTTTAAGCTGAATAGGCATAACAAGGAAAATGTAGTTTTCGCCCATAGGTGGGAGAATTTCAATTACCTTCATTGCACCGTTAAGGCGAATTCTGACTTTATCGCCCTCGGCAGCCTTTAAAGCTTCAAGCATAAGACGTGTATTAAAGCCGATAGTAACAGCTTCTCCCGAAATATCGGCAGAAATTACATCGTTAACCTTACCGATAGCTGTCTTGCAGTTGATTTTCATAACGCCGTTGCCAATTTCACAGCGGATAGGACATTTATTTTTCTCATCAATAATAAGAGCGCATCTTTCAAGACTTGCGGAAAAGTCCTTTTTGCTGATGAAAACTTCTGTCTTATGACCTGTGGGAATACTCATTCTGTAATTGTGGAAAACTCCCTCAAGCAGACGTGAGATAATAATAAAGTTATTAATCTCAAACATAATATGTCTGTCATTTACGCTTATAAGGCAGTTTTCGGAGCAATCCTCACGGATAAGAGTTGAAACTTCCATTAATGCCTTTTTAGGAACTACAAAATTGAAATTTTCGCTGTTGCTGATAGTTTCATTTCTTATAGCAAGTCTGAAACCGTCAATAGCAACCATTGTGAAGCTTTCAGCGTCAATGTCGAAAAGTTCACCTGTAAAAATAGGCTTATTTTCGTTCTGTGCCACAGCATAGCTTGTCATATTAATCATTGAACGGAGAGTATTCTGTGGAACTGAAAAGCTTCTCTTTGAATCAATTACCGGTAAATCGGGATATTCATCTGCTGACATTACAGAGAAATCGCAATCTGTAGCTTCTGATGAAAGATGAATTACGTTATTTTCATCAATTGTGAAAATAATTTCCTCTCCAGCCATTTTCTTTGTAAATTCGCTGAAAAGTCTGCTGTTGAGAACAAATTCACCGCTGTCTGATGTTTCAGCCTTGATATTTGTTCTGATACCCATTTCAAGGTTATATGCAGTAAGTTCTGCATTTCCCGGAGTGATTTTTAATTTTATACCTTCAAGAGCAGGAATTGTGGATTTCTGAGGAACTACTCTTGAAATATTTGTAATAGCGTCGCTAAGTTCTGTTTTTTTGCAAATAAATCTCATTTATATAAATACCTCCTGTAAGGTGTATGTTTTCAGACGAAGTTTTCAACAGGTTCGGGTTATATGTGATAAGCTAAGATAAGTTATGATAAGTTAAGTCAAGAAAAATCAAAATAAGATATAAGATAAGTAATATAAAAATAGTAGTAGTAGTAGGGGCTGTTGAAAAGTTAGTATGTCCGATTTTTTCCGAAATTCAGCCAAAAGCTCGTCCACAATCCGTTGTTGTTAAATTGTGGGGAATGTTTGGAATTTTTTATCACGGAAAATTTTTGTCGAAAGAGTTGAGAATTGTGGAGTTGAAGTTTAAGAAAAGTGGAAAATTCTGTTGAATTGCGATTTTATGGTAATTTTTTTAATATAATTACTGACAGGCTGTGAAATGTTGAAAAGTTTATGCCGTTGAAAAGTGGGGAAATCTGTTTTTGCTCATCTGGGATTTTTTCTGATTATACCGTAAGTGAATGGAGTTTTAAGTTTTCCACCGAGTTTTAAACAGAGTGTTGAAAACTTAGTTGAAAGTCGGGTTTTCAACAATTTCGACATTAAAACAGCGTGGGAAATTTGTTAATTGCCATTGGAAAGCTTTCAACAGGATTGTTGAAATTACGGTGCCAATTCCCCTTTTTATCAACCCTTGCTCTTGTCACGGATATTCTTGATAATATCGTTTACAAGATTGCTGAGATTCTGGTCTTTTTCGATTGAAGCCATAATACTGTTTACGGAATAAACGATAGTAGAATGGTCACGTCCGCCGAATTCTGTTCCGATTGAAGCAAGAGGCATCTGTGTGATTTCTCTTACAACGTAAATTGCAACTTTACGGGCATTTGAAATCTGTGATGAACGCTTATTTGAACGTAAATCCTCAGGTGAAACTCCGTAAACAGTAGAAACTTCAGCAATAATCTTTTCAACAGTGATCGGAATAGGCTGATCATCTGTAAGAATATCTCTGATTACGCTCTGCGCCATTGAAATTGTAATAGGGCTTCCTGCGAAGTGGTTGAGTGCTTTAAGACGAAGAACTGCACCTTCAAGCTGACGGATATTGGATTTAAGGCGGTTTGCCATAAATTCGGATACCTCAGCAGGCATTTTGAGATTTAAAAGCTCGCTCTTTCTTGTAATAATTGCAAGTCTTGTTTCAAAATCGGGAGCAGAAATATCTGCAATAAGTCCGCCCTCAAAACGTGTACGAAGACGAGCTTCAAGGGTAATAAGCTCCTTTGGAGGCTTATCAGATGTAATTACAATCTGCTTTCCCTCCTGATGAAGCTTGTAGAATGTATGGAAAAATTCTTCCTGCATACGCTCTTTTCCTGCAAAGAACTGAATATCGTCAATGAGGAGAACGTCGGCATTTCTGTATTTTTCGTGGAAATCAGAAATCTGGTTTTTCTGAATAGCTGCGATAAGGTCGTTTCCGAAAGTTTCGCTTGTGATGTAAACGATGTTATATTCGGGGCGTCTTTCTCTTACCTCATTTGCGATAGCTGTGATAAGGTGAGTTTTTCCCATTCCCGACGGACCGTAGATAAACAGCGGATTATAGCCTGAAACGTCGTTTTCGCCGCAATTTTTTGCAACTGACTTAGAGCAGGCAAGGGCAAAGCTGTTGGAGGGACCCTCGATAAATGTATCGAAAGTGTAGTCATAGTTTGCGAATTTGTATGACTGTTCAAGTTCTGCATTTTTCTTTTCAAGTTCTTCAGCGGTGGGAATCTGAGCAGCAGGCTCGCTTGTATTTGATGCTACGTTGATTATAATATTTATGTTAAGACCGAGCATTTCGAAAAATGCCTCTTTAAGTGTTTCGGCGTATTTGTTCATAACAATATCCTGCTGGAACTCAGTAAGAACGCTAAAAACAGCGTTTTCACCGTCAAAGCTGACAGGAGTCAGGGGATTGAGCCATGTAGTAATGGCTACATTTGGGACTTTTTTATTTTCCAGGCAATATTTTTTTACGCTGTCGAATAATTCAGTAAAGGAATTCATTTTTAACCTCCATAAAAAAAATAGTCGGGAGTAGCGGAGATTTTTTCAAAAAAACGATACTCTCCTATAATAATATACTTATATTATAACATAAGACTGTTGAAAAAGCAAGGGATAAACTGAAAAAATGTAGAGAAAAAAAGCGGGATTTCCACATAGGATTTGACGTATTGTTGAAAAGAGTGTTGAAAGCGTTGATTCAGTTGAAAAAATAGGTCGAATAACGGTATATTTGGAAGAATTAGTGTGTTGAAAGTGTGAAATACAACAGGTTTTCAACATAGTTTTTCAACTTTTCAACAGCCTGTGGATAAATAAAGGGGTAGTTTTCAACCTTTTTTTACATTTGTTAGTTGTTAGCCATTAGCTGTTAGCTTTTAGCCTTTAGCCGTTAGCTGTTAGCTTTTTGGACGGCAGATATATTTCGTAGGAGCGGATATTATCCGCCCGTGAGATTATCGGAAAATCAGAATTTTGTATTGAAATTGCGGACACATCACGCTGTGTCCCTACAAATTATATAACAAAACAAAATCTACGACTCACCGAAGAACCACCGTACCCATTAGCTAATGGCTAATGGCTAACGGCTAAAAGCTAATGGCTCTTAAAATAATCACACATAAAAAAACCGCCCTTACGGACGGCTTTTCTTATATATTAATTAATTAATTAGTCAGCAAGCTTGATGATAGCCATCTCAGCAGCGTCGCCACGACGGGGGCCGATCTTGATGATCTGTGTGTAACCACCGTTCTTCTCAGCATACTTGGGAGCAATCTCATCGAAAAGCTTCTTAGCAACAGCTTCCTTTGTTACGTAAGCCATTACCTGACGCTTGGAGTGCAGATCGTTGTTCTTACCGATAGTAATCATCTTCTCTGCAACAGCACGAACTTCCTTAGCTCTTGTAACGGTAGTTTCAATCTGACCGTTTTCGAGAAGGAAAGTTACCATGCCTCTGAGCATTGCCTTTCTGTGGTCAGATGTTCTGCCCAGCTTTCTTGTACCCGGCATGTATTTCACTCCTTTTCATTATAAGTGATAGTAATCCTGCCCTGTAGACAGGTTCGTTTATTATTCTTCCTCTGAGGAGAGGTCAAAACCCAGTGACTGGAGCTTCTCCTTGACCTCGTCGAAGGACTTCTTTCCAAGGTTTCTTACCTTCATCATTTCTTCCTCAGACTTGTTGATGAGGTCATCTACTGTATTAATTCCCGCACGCTTCAGACAGTTGAATGAACGAACTGAGAGATCAAGGTCTTCAATTGTCATCTCAAGAATCTTTTCCTTGCCCTTTTCGTCCTTTTCTACGAGGATTTCAGCAAGACCTGCTTCCTCTGAAAGGTCGATAAAGAGCTTCAGATGCTCATTGAGAAGATTTGCAGCCTGTGAAAGTGCTTCCTTAGCGGAGATTGTACCATCTGTCCAAACCTCCATAGTCAGCTTGTCATAGTCCGTAACCTGTCCAAGACGTGTGTCCTCTACTGTGTAGTTCACTTTAAGTACAGGGGTGTAGATGCTGTCAACAGCGATAACATCAACAGGAAGATTTACCTGCTTCTTGTTTCTCTCTGCGGAAACATATCCTCTGCCTCTGTCGATTGTGATTTCCATGTAGAGCTTTGCGTCCTTGCCCAGTGTAGCAATGTGCATACCGGGATCAAGAATGTTCACCTCGGAGTCAGCCTTTATATCCCCTGCTGTAATCTCACATTCGCCTTCTGCTTCAATGTAAACAGTCTTTGGACCGTCACCGTAAAGCTTAGCTGTAAGACCTTTAATGCTAAGGATAATTTCCGTAACGTCTTCTTTAACGCCTGGAATTGTTGACAACTCATGGTGTATAGTACCATCTTTGCCCGAAAGCTTTACAGATGTTACCGCAACACCGGGAAGTGAGGAGAGCAGCACACGTCTGAGGCTGTTTCCAAGAGTTATACCATATCCACGCTCAAGCGGTGCTAAAACGAATTTGCCGTATTTGCCGTCACTTTTAAGCTCGACAATGTCGATATCCGGCTTGTTGATTTTTTCCAGCATAAAAACCCTCCTGTTTCGCAATTAAATTTTACGAGTCTGTATATCTCAGCAATCAGCCGATTACTTAGAATAAAGCTCGACGATGAGGTGTGTAGCAACCTCGTAGTCGATGTCCTCTGTTGAGGGAAGACGAGTTACAGTTGCGCTGAATTCGTCCTTCTTAGCGTCAAGCCATGTAGGAACGATTCTATCCTTAGTTTCTTCAACTGTAGCCTTGAACTTCTCAGAAGTTCTGTCCTTCTCCTTGAGAGCGATAACATCGCCAACCTTAACTCTGTAGGAAGGGATATTTACCTTTTTGCCGTTTACTGTGTAGTGGCTGTGAACAACGAGCTGTCTTGCTTCACGTCTTGTGAGAGCGAGGCCCATTCTGAACACAACGCTGTCCAGTCTTGTTTCGAGGCAAGTGATAAGATTGTCACCAGCCTTACCTTCCATCTTTGAAGCGATCTCAAAGTAGTGATAGAACTGCTTTTCGAGTACGCCGTAGATAAACTTCAGCTTCTGCTTTTCCTTGAGCTGAAGACCGTATTCAGAAATCTTCTTTCTGTTGTTAGCGTTCTTGAAACGGATGGACTCCTTCTTGGAAACGCCGAGAACAGCGGGGCTGATGCCCAGATATCTGCACTTTTTAAGAATTGGTTCCTTCTGTACTGCCATTTAAAACACCTCCATTTGATTAGACACGTCTTCTTTTGGGAGGACGGCATCCGTTGTGGGGAATAGGAGTTACGTCCTTAATCATTCTTACTTCAAGACCAACTGTCTGAAGTGCTCTGATTGCTGCCTCACGACCTGCGCCGGGTCCCTTTACGTATACTTCTACGTACTTAAGACCGTGCTCCATAGCTGCCTTTGCAGCTGTTTCAGCAGCTGTCTGAGCTGCGAAAGGAGTGGACTTCTTGGAGCCTCTGAAACCAAGCTCACCAGCACTTGCCCATGAAATTGCGTTACCCTGTGTATCAGTGATAGTAACGATTGTATTGTTGAAAGTGGACTGAATATGAACTGCGCCGCTTTCGATATTCTTACGCTCTCTACGTCTTCTGATTGTAGAAACCTTTTTACCCTTCTGCTGTGCCAAAGCTCATACCTCCTTACTTCTTCTTGTTAGCGATTGTCTTTACAGGACCCTTACGAGTTCTTGCGTTTGTCTTAGTTCTCTGACCTCTTACAGGGAGACCCTTTCTGTGACGAACGCCTCTGTAGCACTGAATCTCAACAAGTCTTTTAATGTTAAGAGCAACTTCACGACGGAGATCACCCTCAACAGTGTAATTTGCATCGATATAGTCACGAAGCTTAGCTACGTCCTCCTCAGCGAGATCCTTAACTCTTACGTCAGGATTTACGCCTGTATTGTTGAGGATATCTGTAGCAGTCTGACGACCGATTCCGTAGATATAAGTGAGACCGATTTCGATTCTCTTATTCTTCGGAAGATCAACACCGGCTATTCTTGCCATATAATTACCTCCATTACTTAGCCCAGAGATTAACCCTGACGCTGCTTATGCTTCGGATTTTCGCAGATAACCATGATTCTGCCTTTACGTTTGATAACCTTGCACTTTTCGCAAATAGGTTTTACTGAAGGTCTGACTTTCATTGAAAATACCTCCTCTTTCTTACTTGACACGCCATGTTATACGACCTTTTGACAGATCGTAGGGTGACATTTCAAGCTTTACCTTGTCACCCGGCACTATTCTGATATAATTCATTCTGAGTTTGCCTGAAACGTGAGCGAGAACCTCGTGACCGTTTTCAAGCTCTACCTTAAACATTGCATTGGGCAGTGCGTCTGTAACGACGCCTTCAACCTCGATTACATCTTCCTTGGACATGGGATAACCTCCTTTACTCACCGCAGCCGAATTCTTTCAGCTGTGTTCTGAGCTTTTTATCAGTTATATCTTTAATATCAATCATACTGTTTGTAAGGGATATATGCTTTGTATTCTTGCGTTTCGGTTTTGTAAGCTTTCTGCTCTTTCCGTCCGCTATAAAGCAGTATTCCTTTTCAACAGCCGTCACTACAAAGAACGAATCCTTGTCACGGCCTGCCTTTGCCCTTACAACCGAGCCTATTTTAAGCTCCACAATAAATTCCCCCTATCGTCAGGGTGTGGTCAATATTACAGGACCATCAGGAGTTATTGCGATTGTATGCTCAAAATGAGCTGACAGCGAACCATTTTTCGTAACCACGGTCCATCCGTCATTGAGAGTTTTAACATCGTCGCCTTTGACATTAATCATAGGCTCGATACATATTGTCATTCCCGATACCAGTCGTGGTCCCCTTGCGGGCTTACCCCAGTTCGGTACTTCGGGTGATTCGTGTACCTCTCTGCCGATGCCGTGGCCGCAGTAATTTCTTACGATCCCGTAGCCGCGTGAAGCACAATACTCTTCAACAGCATGAGAAATATCTCCGATTCTTGCCCCTGCCTTGGCTTGTGCGATTCCCTCATAGAGAGAAGCCTCTGTAACCTCCAGCAACGCCTTGGCTTCATCAGAAATTTTACCCACAGGGAAGGTCCAGCAGCTATCTCCATTGAAGCCCTTGTACGATGCTCCCGTGTCGATGCTTACGATATCCCCTTCCTTTATTCTGCGGTTTGCTTTAGGGATTCCGTGAATTACCTCATCATTAACTGATATACAGGCATTTGCAGGAAATCCGTAAAGACCTTTAAAGCAGGATTTACAGCCGTGCTTGGCGTAATATTCACCAATAAGCTTATCTATGTCAAGGGTTGACATTCCTGCTCTCAATCTTTCGCCCGCATACCATATTGCGCCGCAGGTAATCTTACCTGCTTCACGCATTATGGCTAACTCGGACTGTGATTTTATAGTAATGCTCATTACTCTACTCCTACAGCAGCAAGAGTGAGTTTAGAAGTATCAGCAACTTCCTCCTGTCCTTCTACAGTAACAAGTTTACCCTGCTTCTCGTAGTAGTCCTTGAGAGGAGCTGTCTTTTCGTGATATGTTGCAAGACGGTCGAGAACAACCTCCGGCTGGTCATCCTTACGGATAACTGTAGCATCTCCGCACTTATCACAAACGCCCTCAACCTTTGAAGGCTTATATTCTACGTGGTATGAAGCACCGCAGCCCTGGCAAACTCGTCTGCCTGAAACTCTCTGCTTGATTGTTTCATCAGCTACGTTGATTTCAACCACCTTGTCGATTTTAACGCCCATAGCGTCAAGAGCCTCTGCCTGTGGAACTGTTCTTGGGAAGCCGTCGAGTATGAAGCCTTCCTTGCAGTCGTCCTCAGCAATACGCTCTTTGAGGATTCCGATTACGATATCGTCGGAAACCAATGCGCCTGCGTCCATAGCAGCTTTTGCCTTGAGTCCGTACTCTGTGCCGTTCTTAGCGGCTTCACGAAGAATATTTCCTGTAGAAATCTGGGGAATGTTGAGTGCCTCGGATACAACCTCAGCCTGTGTTCCCTTACCTGCGCCGGGTGCGCCTAAAAAGATAAGATTCATTGTAAATCCTCCTTAAATCTTATGAAAGGAATCCCTTATGGTGTCTCATCATAAGATGTGATTCAAGTGTACGTGTTGTTTCAAGAGCAACGCTTACAGCGATAAGAAGTGTTGTACCTCCCATTGAGAGAGAAGCAAGCTTCTGATCCGCAATACCGAAGAAAATCGGGATAATAGCAATAATTCCGAGGAATATTGCACCTACCAGAGCAATCTTGGAAAGAATTCTCTGGATGTAGTCAGCTGTGGGCTTTCCGGGTCTGATACCGGGGATACCGCCGTTTGACTGACGAAGATTGTTTGCGATTTCAGTAGGATTGTACTGAAGTGAAACATAGAAGTAGTTGAATGCAATAATCAAAATGAAGTAGAGTACTGCATATGTCCAGCTCTGTGTACTGAAGAACTGGCAGAACTTGATGTAGAACTTTGAAGACTCTGCATCAATAGGATTGAAAAGCTGAATTGTCTGGGGAAGTGACATAAACGACATAGCGAAGATGATAGGCATAACACCGCTCATCATAACCTTAATCGGAATATGTGTCTTCTGTCCGCCGAACTGCTTTCTTCCAACAACACGCTTAGCGTACTGGATTGGAATACGTCTTTCAGCTTCATTCATCAGAACGATGAATGCGAATTCAAGAACAATGAATACTACGTAGCCGATTGCTACAAAGAGATATTTTGCAGGCTGTTCCTTAACAAGACCGATAAGTGTACCTGCGTCGGTGGGGAATCTTGCAGCGATACCAGCAAAGAGAAGCATTGATACGCCGTTTCCGAGTCCCTTTTCGCTTATTCTGTTACCCATCCATACAACGAATGCGGCACCTGCTACGAAACAAGCTACGATTACAGCTCCTGCGAACCATTTCTCCCAGCCTGTTATGAACTTAACAGCGGATTTACCTGCATCATTTGTCATACGAGCGAGTGTAAGGTAATAAGCATAACCCATAAATACAGAGAGTGCAAGTGCAACTCCTGCAGTAATTTTGTTTATCTTTTTACGTCCTTCTTCACCCTCGTCCTTGAGTCTTTCAAGTGGAGGAAGTGCGTATGTCAGCAGCTGAATGATGATGGACGCATTGATATAAGGTGTGATTGAAAGTGAGAACAGTGTTGCCTTTGATAAAGCACCACCTGAGATTGTATTCAGATATTCAAGGAAGTTACCGCCTGAAGCGTTACGGTCCATCCACTCGGATACTACTGATGTATCGAGGAAGGGAACCGCAATTGCACTTCCTAATCTGAAAATAACAACCATGAGTAATGTATAAAGAAGCTTCTTACGGATTTCCGGTACGCTCCATGCACGTTTCAGAGTCTGAAACACATTACATCACCTCAGTCTTTCCGCCTGCCTTTTCAATTTTCTCTACAGCACTCTGAGAGAATTTTGCAGCTTTTACAGTAAGCTGAGCTGTAAGCTCTCCGTTTCCGAGAACCTTAACGCCGTCAAGCTCCTTCTTGATAAGACCTGAAGCCTTGAGAAGCTCTGCGTCAACAACTGTACCGTTCTCGAACTTGTTAAGATCGGATACATTAATGATAGCATACTTTGTAGCGAAGATATTGTTAAAGCCTCTCTTAGGAATTCTTCTTGCGAGGGGCATCTGTCCGCCTTCAAAGCCAATTCTTACGCCGCCGCCTGAACGAGCGTTCTGTCCCTTGTGGCCCTTGCCTGCTGTTTTACCGCTGCCTGAACCGTGACCTCTACCTACACGCTTTACAGCCTTGTTGGAATCGGGTGCGGGAGTTAATTCGTGAATTTTCATGGTTTGCACCTCCTTGTTTACGCTTCAGTAACCTCGATGAGGTGTGAAATCTTCTTGATTTTGCCCTGTGTCTGAGCATTGTCGGGCTGAACTGTCACATCGCCGATCTTCTTAAGACCAAGTGCCTTAGCAGTAGCGATCTGATCCTTCTTGCAGCTGATGAGGCTCTTAACGAGCTTGATATTCTTAGCCATTGTCAAGCCCTCCTTAACCTAAAATTTCCTTAACGGACTTGCCTCTCTTAGCAGCAACTTCCTTAGCTGATGTACAAGCCTTAAGACCGTTAATTGTAGCTCTTACTACATTGCAGGGGTTGTTGGAACGAAGGGACTTTGTTCTGATGTCCTTGATTCCTGCAACCTCGATTACTGCACGGACAGGACCGCCGGCAATAACACCGGTACCGGGTGCAGCTGGCTTCATAAGAACTCTGCCTGCACCGAATGCACCAACGATTTCGTGGGGAATTGTTGTACCCTTAAGAGAAATCTTGCAAAGGTTTTTCTTAGCGTCCTCGATACCCTTACGGATAGCGTCGGGAACTTCGCCTGACTTACCAAGACCGAAGCCTACTGTGCCGTTTCCGTCACCAACAACTACGAGAGCTGAGAACTTCATGATACGACCGCCCTTAACTGTCTTGGAAACTCTGTTGATAGCAACAACCTTTTCCACCAGCTCGGGAGCCTGTGTTTCAATATTAGCCATTGTTTTACCTCCCTCTTAGAACTGTAATCCGTTTTCACGGGCACCCTCGGCGAGTTCCTTAACTCTTCCGTGGTAGAGGTAGCCGCCTCTGTCGAAAACAACTTCGCTGATGCCCTTGGATGCTGCGTTCTTAGCGATCATCTCGCCAACCTTGCGTGCACCTTCTGCATTGCCGCCGTTGCCCTCAAAGCCCTTATCCATGCTGGATGCAGAAGCAAGAGTAACACCGTTAACGTCGTCGATGATCTGAGCATAAATGTGCTTAGAAGAACGGAATACATTCAGACGGGGACACTCAGGAGTACCGGAAACCTTGTAACGTACTCTACGGTGTCTCTTTAATCTTGCCTTATTGCTGTCAAATTTCTTTACCATAGCAATTTGCTCCTTTTAATTACTTCTTGCCCTTACCGGCCTTACCTTCCTTGCGGATGATACGCTCGCCGGCATATCTGATACCCTTGCCCTTGTAAGGCTCAGGTGGACGCTTCTCACGGATTTCAGCTGCAATCTGACCTACAGCCTGCTTGTCAATACCGCTAACAATAATCTTGTTAGGTGCAGGAACATCAAGCTTGATTGTATCTGTTTCCTCAAATACTACGGGATGTGAGAATCCGAGGTTGAGATTTACCTGCTTGCCTGACTTAGCGGCACGGTAGCCGACACCCTCAATTTCAAGTGTCTTGGAATATCCGTTTGTTACACCCTCAACCATATTTGCGATGAGAGTTCTTGTAAGACCGTGAAGTGAACGATTTGTCTTTTCGTCGTTTGGTCTTGTTACTGTGATAACACCGGGCTCAACGTTGATTGTGAGCACTGTGCTGAACTGTTTTGTAAGTTCGCCCTTAGGTCCCTTAACAGTAATGCAGTTATTGTCGTTCTTAACCTCTACACCTGCAGGAACAACGATAGGCATTTTGCCGATTCTTGACATAACCTTGCTCCTCCTTACCAGATGTATGCGAGTACTTCGCCGCCGACATTAAGCTCACGAGCCTTCTTGTCTGTAACGATACCCTTTGATGTTGAAACGATTGCAATACCAAGTCCCTTTCTTACCTTTGGCATATCTGCGCAGCTTGAGTAAATACGCAGACCGGGCTTGGAAACTCTCTTGAGTCCTGTGATAACAGGTGATCTGTTGTCACCGTATTTAAGCGTGATTCTGATAACACCCTGCTTACCGTCCTCAATTACCTGAAAGCCCTTTACATAACCCTCGTCTACGAGAATCTGTGTGATAGCCTTCTTAACATTTGAAGCGGGAACGTCAACTGTGGCGTGCTTTGCAGTATTCGCATTACGAATTCTTGTTAAAAGATCAGCGATTGTATCTGTGATTTGCATTCAGATGACCTCCTTTTCGTATTTTACCAGCTTGCCTTCTTTACGCCGGGAATCTGTCCGTCGTGAGCAAGCTCTCTGAAGCATACACGGCAAATGCCGAATTTTCTGAGATAAGCGTGTGGTCTGCCACAAATCTTACATCTGTTGTATGCTCTTGTGGAATACTTGGGAGTCTTCTGCTGCTTATTGATCATTGCCTTTTTAGCCATTTTTATTCCTCCCTGATTACTTGATGAACGGAGCTCCGAGGAGTGAGAGAAGCTCTCTACCCTCTTCGTCGGTATTAGCTGTAGTGATAAAGTTGATATCCATACCTCTTACCTTGTCGATCTTGTCATACTCGATCTCAGGGAAAATGAGCTGCTCCTTGATACCTGTAGAGTAGTTTCCTCTGCCGTCGAAGGAGTTTCCGCTGATTCCTCTGAAGTCACGTACACGTGGGAACGCAACATTGAAGAGCTTGTCAACGAACTCATACATCTTCTCGCCTCTGAGAGTTACTTTAACGCCGATTGGCATACCCTCACGGAGCTTGAAGTTAGCTACGGATTTCTTAGCTCTGCATACTACGGGCTTCTGACCTGTAATAGCAGCAATATCTGTCATGATAGCGTCGATAACCTTTGCGTTATCCTTAGCCTCGCCTGCACCTACGTTGATAACAACCTTGTCAAGCTTTGGAATCTGCATAACGCTCTTGTATCCGAACTTTTTCATAAGTGCGGGAGCAACGTCGCTAACATAAAAATCTTTTAATCTTGCCATTGTCGTTTCTCCTTTACATTATTCAAAAGACTTGCCGCACTTCTTGCAAACACGGAACTTCTTTCCGTTCTCGTCAAAAGTGTGACCAACTCTTGTGGGCTTGCCGCACTTAGGGCATACCAGCTGTACCTTTGAAGCGTAAACTGGAGCCTCTGTCTTTACGATGCCGCCCTGCTGACCCATTCTTGTGGGTTTTACGTGCTTTGTGATTACGTTGATACCCTCAACGATAACCTTGCCCTCCTTGGGGCTTACTTCTGCAACTTTACCGGTCTTTCTGTCGCCGTTCTTATCGTACTTATCCTCGTACTTACCTGTAAGCAGGATAACGGTGTCACCGGTTTTTACGTGAACTTTACTCATATCTTGTGACACCTCCGATTAAAGAACCTCGGGAGCGAGGCTGAGGATCTTTGTGTATTCCTTTTCACGAAGCTCCTTAGCAACAGGTCCGAAAATACGGGTACCCTTGGGGTTCTTGTCTTCCTTAATAATAACAGCAGCGTTCTCATCGAAACGGATATATGTTCCGTCCTCTCTTCTGAGACCCTTTGCTGAACGAACGATAACTGCCTTAACAACGTCGCCCTTCTTTACAACGCCTCCGGGTGTTGCTTTCTTTACGGAAGCAACTACAACGTCACCGATATTTGCATATCTGCGGCGTGTACCACCCAGAACTCTGATACACATAAGCTCCTTAGCGCCTGTGTTATCAGCGACTTTAAGATAAGTCTGCATCTGAATCACAGCGAGTTCCTCCTTTCAAGCTTAAAGCTTATAACAAATTACTTAGCCTTCTCAATGATGTTGGTTACACGCCATCTCTTATCCTTTGAAAGCGGACGTGTTTCCATAATCTCAACTCTGTCACCAATTCTGCACTCGTTGTTCTCGTCGTGTGCCTTGAACTTAACAGTGTTCTTGATGATTTTCTTATAAAGCGGGTGTTTAACGTTATCAACGATAGCAACTACGACGGTCTTATCCATCTTATCGCTTACAACCTTACCTACTCTTGTTTTTCTAAGGTTTCTCTCAGTAGACATTAGCTAAATCCTCCCTTTCTTACTGCTCTGCAAGCTCTGCAGCACGCAGAGATGTCTTGATACGAGCAATATCCTTCTTTACAGCCTTGATACGTGCTGTGTTTTCGAGCTGATTTACAGCAAGCTGGAAACGAAGATTGAAGAGCTCTTCCTTAAGGCTTGTAAGCTGCTCGTTCATTTCGTTAACGGACATTTGTCTGATTTCAGATGCCTTCATTACTGCTCTCCTCCTTCTTCCTTAGTTACGAACTTACACTTGATGGGGAGCTTGTGCATTGCAAGACGCATAGCCTCACGTGCAACCTCCTCGGATACTCCCTTGATCTCAAAGAGAACTCTGCCTGGCTTAACTACTGCAACCCAGTACTCAGGAGAACCCTTACCTGAACCCATTCGTGTTTCAGCGGGCTTTTCTGTGATAGGCTTGTCAGGGAAAATCTTGATCCAAACCTGACCGCCTCTCTTGATGTAACGTGTCATAGCGATACGGGCAGCCTCGATCTGGTTGGATGTGATCCATGATGGCTCAAGAGCCTGAAGACCGAAATCACCGTATGTTACCTTGTTACCTCTGTATGCCTTACCCTTCAGACGTCCTCTGTGGACTCTGCGGTATTTAACTCTCTTTGGAAGCAGCATTACTGATTACCTCCTTCTCTTTTTGAGTCACGGTTGAAGTTTCTGCCGCCACGTCTGTTGCCGTCACGCTTGTCATCACGGCGACGACGGTCATCACGGCGATTGCCGTTAACCTTCTTCTCAGCCTTTTCTCTCTGAGCAGCAGCCTTTGCAGCGTCGCCCTTGAGAACTTCACCCTTGTAGATCCATACCTTAACACCGAGCTTACCGTATGTTGTGTTAGCCTCTGCGAAGCCGTAGTCGATGTCTGCACGGATTGTCTGAAGCGGAATTGTACCCTCGTGGTATGACTCTGAACGAGCAATTTCAGCACCACCGATACGGCCGCTTACCTG
>CALFMA010000312.1 GCA_937880065.1 uncultured Ruminococcus sp. | reverse complement strand
CATATCGACATCCTTTAGAGCCTTGCCCATACCCGGAATCATCGAAGCGAGGTCCTTGATGTTACCCATCTTCTTTATCTGCTGGATCTGATTGTAGAAATCCCAGAGAGTGAACTGATCCTTTGCGAGCTTCTTCTTCAGCTCACGTGCCTGTGCCTCATCGAACTGTTCCTGAGCCTTCTCCACGAGGGAAACAACGTCACCCATGCCGAGGATTCGGTCTGCGATACGTGCGGGGTGGAACACATCCAGAGCCTCCATCTTCTCACCTGTGCTGACAAACTTGATCGGCTTTCCTACAACAGCCTTGATCGAAAGAGCCGCACCACCGCGGGTGTCACCGTCCATCTTTGTGAGGACCACTCCGTCGAAGTCGAGTCTGTCGTTGAATGCCTTGGCAGTCTCCACTGCATCCTGACCTGTCATTGCATCCACTACGAAGAGAGTTTCTGTCGGCTGGACGGCAGAGTGAAGTGCCGAGATCTCATCCATGAGCTCCTGATCCACAGCCAGACGACCGGCTGTATCGACGATCACGACTGAATATCCCTCAGCCTTGGCCTTCTTGATGGCGTTCTGAGCGATCTGGATAGGATCCTTTACGCCTTCCTCAGAGTAAACCTCCACTCCGATCTGCTCTCCGAGCACCTTCAGCTGGTCGATAGCCGCAGGACGGAAATAGTCGCAGGCCGCCAGAAGGACTCTCATCCCTCGCTTGCTCTTGATGTTGAGGGCAAGCTTTCCGGAGAATGTGGTCTTACCGGAACCGTTCAGACCGGCTACGAGCACTACTGCTGGCGAACCCTTCACGTTGATGTCGGAAGATTCGCTTCCCATCAGGGCTGCGAGTTCGTCATGGACGATCTTCACGATCATCTGCTGAGGCTTCACGGCTGTGAGCACATTTGCGCCCATGGCCTTTGCCTTCACCTTGTCACAAAATTCCTTTGCAACCTTGTATGAAACGTCGGCGTCAAGCAGGGCCCTGCGAATCTCCTTGAGGGTCTCAGCGACATTGACTTCGGTAATCTTACCTTCACCCTTCAGTATCTTGAAGGATCTTTCCAGCCTATCTGAAAGATTTTCAAACATATCTCGTGTAAATTTTATTCAAGACCGCGAATTTAACCATTTTTTTTGGCAAACCCTTTGCAATTCCTTTGCATTAGCAATTTTAAATGCTATATTTGTAGTAAATAATTTAGAATAATTATAAATAACAGACAATATTAAACACTTAAATACTTGATAATATGATTTCAAAAAATCTCCATGATGCTATCAATGCACAGATCAATGCTGAACTCTGGTCAGCATATCTCTATCTTGCAATGTCTCTTGACGCTGAAGCCAAAGGCCACAAGGGTGTAGCCAACTGGTTCTTCATCCAGTTCAAGGAGGAGCAGGATCACGCCAGAATCTTCATGAACTATCTCAACTCCCAGGACGCCAAGGTGGAGCTTGCTCCTATCGCGGAAGTTCCTTCAGAGTGGGCAAGCGTGCTGGACATGTACAAGCAGACGCTTGAACATGAGAAGAAGGTGACCGCACTCATCCACAATCTCGCAGCCATCGCAAATGACGACAGAGATTTCGCATCCATCAACCGCCTCAACTGGTTCATCGACGAGCAGGTGGAGGAAGAGGAATCTGCAAGAGACATGATTGCCGCATTTGAAGCCGTGGAAGGCAACAAATACGGCATGTACATGCTTGACAAGGAGCAGGCGGCACGTGTCTACAATGTACCGTCTCCGCTTGCTGCATCGGCAGAGTAAAAGTTATTCTTCAGCCTGATACAGTGATAAGTCTTGTGTGTCGAGACGCACCTTGAGCCATTCTCCGAGACGGAGGGAATCTTCTGATGGCATAGCAGGGGAGCATGTCACTGTAACGGAAATATGAGGAGACAGTTTCAGGGAGTCTGCGGAAACGTTGGCTCCCTGTCCTATGAATACATGCTTTACGGACGGATACATGTTGATGATCTCACGTGTGAGCTGTATATATGGTATGTCATTCCCTTTAGCTACCAGGAGTTCTTCCTGAAGCCGTCTGATTTCCTCATCTCTCTTTCCGACTTCTGTATCCATTCTGTCGTAAATGCCCTTGATCAATTCCAGGTCGTTGGTGTTATCAGTTACAGTATGGTCGTTTATCAGGATCTGTTCCTGCGTCAGACCGTAGGTGGCTGCAGCCTGATATATAGCTTCTTCGGTCATCTCGTTCATAGGCTCTCCTGTAAAGAACAGCTCGATTTTCGATCCGTCGCTATGGTCTATCTTGTAGTCATAGATTATACTTTTGTTGTATGCCTTGCTGTGCTCGACGAACGATGTCGCTTTATCTTCGAAATTATTGTGGCTTATAAGTGTCACAGCAGACCAGATGCTTGGAATGATGAACAGGATTATGAGCAAGGTGCTGATTCTCTGGGTCTTCCGGCCAGTCAGCTGGTCCTCATATTCCACTTTCCTGAATCTGAAATACTTGACGCTGACGTAGGTCGCAAGCATGATGAACAGACAATTTATGGTGAAGAGGTATAAGGCCCCGATGAAATAGCTCAGGTTGCCGCTTGCAAGACCGAAACCCGCCGTACAAAGAGGTGGCATGAGAGCAGTCGCGATAGCTACACCGGAGAAAACTGTTCCTTTCTCTTTCCTGCATTGTTCTAGGATTCCGGCGAAACCTCCGAAGAGTGCTATGAGCACGTCGTATATCGTGGGGTTGGTCCTTGCCAGAAGTTCAGTAGGATTGCTCAGGCTGAGTGGTGTGATCAGAAAGTACAGGAATGACGCTGCAAGGCTGATGGATACCATCACGAGAAGATGCTTTCCTGACGACTTCATCAATGCCATGTCATTGACACCCAGGCCAAGACCTAATCCGAAGATAGGACCCATGAGAGGGGAGATGAGCATGGCTCCGATCACCACGGGGATGGAATTGACGTTCAGTCCGACCGAAGCGATGATGGTGGCAATGGCAAGAATCCATGCGTTGGGACCACGAAAATAGATATTGCCGCGGATGGATTTCTCCGCGGCTTCCGTATCTATGTATCCGGCCAGATTGGCCGTGTTCTTTATCAGTTCCTTGAAATTCTGAAGAAAACCCATTGTCGTATCATTTGTTATGGTCTGAGACCACTTCCACCCTGGAGGGTGATGGTCTCACCTGTGACGTAATGTGCGTCCTCAGATGCGAGGAATGACACAACAGAAGCAACTTCCTCAGGCTCGCCGTATCTGCCGAGAGCGATTGCGGAAAGCATTTTTGCTTTAAGCTCATCGGAAAGCACGTCCGTCATAGGTGTGCGGATAAGTCCCGGAGCAACGGCATTACAAGTGATATTGCGTGAACCGAACTCCTTTGCTACGGTTTTAGTCATACCGATTATAGCTGCCTTTGAAGCGGAATAGTTCACCTGTCCTGCATTGCCGTAAAGACCTGCAACAGAGGTGATATTTATAATTCTGCCGTGACGCTGTTTCATCATTACAGCGCAGGTATGTTTTAACATATTGTAGACGCTTTTCTGATTTACAGCGATTACAGCGTCGTAATCCTCCTCTTTCATACGTGCAAGGAGGGTGTCCTTTGTGATGCCTGCATTATTTACGAGAACATCAATTGTGCCGAATTCAGCCTTTGTCTGCTTAACCATAGCCTCGCACTGGTCGAACTGTGAAACATCGGCGGCAATACATATTGCCTTAACGCCGAAAGCCTCACATTCAGCCGCAACAGCAAGTGCCTTTTCCTTACTGCTTTCCTTTGGTGAATGATTTATAACGACATCAAAGCCGTCTTTAGCAAGTCTTTTTGCAATACAAGCGCCTATTCCCTGTGATGCGCCTGTGATAATTGCTGTAGCCATATTTTACCTCCATTTTAAATGCTTTGCTTAGCAAAGCAAGCTGTTAGCCTTTAAATCTGGCAATTGTTTTAATTTTCACAATCAATTTCAAATACAAGGTCGTAGCTGGCGATTGCACCATAACTGCCTACCTCAACGGGAAGTTGACTTACAAACCGCCAACCAAGAACAGCCATATCTCTGATTACTGTTCTGTGGTTACGGTATCCGTCCTCTTTTGCAGTTACGTATCCGCCTTTTAGCACCTTGTATGTCATTCTTATAAATTTATATCTTTTCATAATAATCCCTATCCTTATATCTTACAATGTTTACAATATCTGTATCACGGACTACCCGATGCCAGCGGGTGCTGCCCGTCAGCCTCTACAGAATCCAGCTCTGCCGTTCAGAAAGCTAAAAGCTAATGGCTAACGGCTAAAAGCTTGAAAAAATAATTACGAATTTATTCACAATTCTTAATTCATAATTCTTAATTCTTAATTAATCTCTCCGCCTGTTCCATAAGCTCCTTAACGATAGCTTCGCAGGGCTTAATATCATTGATCATACCTGCAATAGCACCGCAGAGGAATGAACCTTCTTCAAGATTACCGTCCTGAACTGCTTTACGGAGAGAACCGAGAGTAACTTCCTCGAACTGTTCGGGAGTGAGTGAGCCGTCCTTTTCGCCGTTTGCAAGCATTTTGGAGAACTTTGTCTTGATGTTTCTGCAAGGGTGTCCTGTGTATCTTCCTGTTACAACGCTGTCTGTGTCCTTAGCTTTAACAACAAGCTCCTTGAAAGTGGGGTGAATCTGACATTCCTCAGATGCAAGGAAACGTGTACCAATCTGTACGCCCTCCGCACCAAGCATAAATGAAGCCGCAATACCTCTGCCGTCAGCAATACCGCCTGCGGCAATTACGGGGATTTCAAGAGCGTCCACAACCTGCGGAACAAGGCACATTGTTGTATTTTCGCCGATATGACCGCCTGATTCAGTACCCTCTGCAACTACAGCGTCAGCACCTGCACGCTCCATACGCTTTGCAAGAGCAACTGAGGGAATAACAGGGATTACCTTGATTCCTGCCTCTTTCCAAGCGGGAATGAATTTTCCGGGATTTCCTGCACCTGTTGTTACAACAGCAACTTTTTCATCAATACAAAGCTGTGCAAGGTCCTCTGCATTTGGACTCATCAGCATAATATTTACACCGAAGGGCTTATCTGTTTTCTCCTTGCAAAGACGAATCTGCTCACGGAGATAGTCAATAGGAGCTGAGCCGCCTGCGATAAGACCGATACCCCCTGCATTTGATACAGCTGCCGCAAGGTTATGCTCTGCAATCCAAGCCATACCGCCCTGAATAATGGGGTACTGACAACCCAGTAATTCTGTAATTCTTGTTTTCATAATTTGTCCTCCTCTTTTCAACATTTATCTGTTTATGTGGGATAAAACCTTCCTTGTAGGGGCGGAGATTACCGCCCGATATAGATTAATATTCTAAAATAACGCTGCCGTAGGAAAGACCTGCACCAAAGCCTACCAATGCAAGCTTTTGTCCTCTTTTCACAATTCCCTTTTCAATAGCTTCGTCAAGGGCAAGAGGAATTGATGCGCTTGAAGTATTTCCGTGGTGGTCAAGGGTAACTATAAACTTATCCATTGACGCACCGAGATTTTTAGCGGCAGTTTCAATAATTCTCACATTTGCCTGATGCGGCACAAACCAGTCAATTTCCTCGCTTGTAATGCCGATTTTTTCAGCAGCCGCATTAAATGCCGCTGGAAGTGCCTTTACAGCGAATTTATAAACCTCTCTGCCGTCCTGATACAGGCTGTGGACAGCTTGTTTTTCAAATCCGTCCTCGAAATCAGTTTCCTGCTTTACGATTGGGGCAGGAGTGCAGTTTCTTGCATAAAGCTTTCTTGCACCGCTACCGTCGGAATTGAGGAATGAAGAATAAAGGCTGTCGCTTTTTTCGATAACAGCGGCAGCTGCACCGTCACCGAAAAGAATACATGAACCTCTGTCCTCAAAATCGCATATACGTGAAATAGCCTCAGTTGAGATTACAAGGGCATATTTCATATTATCATCAGTTTCGAGAAATCTTCTTGCGGTATCAAGTGAAAATACAAATCCCGAACAAGCAGCATTAAGGTCAAAAGCCGCTGCATTTTCAATTCCCAATTCATACTGTAGCAGACTTGCAATACTTGGTGTTACAAAATCGCTTGTAACGGTGCTTACAATGACAAGTCCGATGTCCTTTGGGGAAATCCCAGCCTTTTCGATTGCCTTTTCAGCAGCCTTTTTTCCCATGTACCACACAGGCTCCCAGCCTGCCATATGACGCTGTGTAATGCCTGTACGTGTGCGAATCCACTCATCATTTGTATCGAGGAATTTCGCAAAGTCATCGTTTGTCATAATTTTTTCGGGAAGATAGCTTCCCATAGCCAAAAGTTTAACTCCCATTTCATAGCTCCTTAATAAACCACACTAATATTTATCGCTCCCGATTAATCCGATTTGTCAGGATTATCCGCTGAGCAGTTACAACACAATAATTCTGAGATAATCAAGTGAAATTTTTGAAAAAAGTGTTGTAATATTTTCAAAATTATGTTATAGTAATAATATACACCCGTCAGGTGTACTTGGTCGGTGTTTTACAGTATACATATATATTGTAAATCATTTCCAAAAATTTTGCAAGAATTTTTTTCTCTTTTTATAATGGGAAATGAAATTTCAGCACTTTAGACAGGATTTATTAGAATAATCGGCTTAAATCGTTGATTAATTCGACGATTTGCACAGAAAGGAACAATAAAAAATTATGACTATTTCACTTTTCGTAGGGCAAGGTTCACAGACTCAGGGCATGGGAAAGGACATATACGACGCTTTCCCAAAAATGGCGGATTTATACGATACAGCGTCGGAAATCCTCGGCAGGGATATGAAGCAGATTTGCTTTGAAGCTCCCATTGAGGAACTGTCAAAAACTATCAACGCTCAGCCTGCCATTATGCTCACTTCTCTCGTGTGCCTTAATGCGGCTATTGAAAAAGGATTTAAATTTGACGGTGTTGCAGGTCACTCCCTTGGCGAATATGCGGCACTTGTAAGCTCAGGTATGGTTTCCGCCGAGGACGGATTCAGACTTATAAAAGCCCGTGCAGAGGCTATGGAAATGGCTACAGCAGAGCAAAAGGGTGCAATGGCGGCTGTTATGAAGCTTGCTCCCGAAAAAATTGAGGAAATCTGCTCAAAGGCTGTGAACTATGTAACAGCTGTAAATTACAATTCCCCACAGCAGACTGTTATTGCAGGAACTCCAGAGGGAATTGCTGAGGTAAGCGAAATTTTTGCCGAATTAAAGGCAAGAGTTGTTCCTCTCAATGTTGCAGGAGCATTCCATTCAAAGCTTATGGAAGAAGCTTCAAAGGAATTTTTCGAAACAGCAAAGACAATCACATATAAAAAGCCTGAAATCAAGTATTACAGCAATCTTACAGGTGCAGAGCTTACTGATTTCAGCGATATGGCAGAAATACTTGCAAAGCATATTGTATCACCTGTACGCTTTACATCAGAGCTTAACGCTATGGTAAACGACGGTTTTGATACATTTGTTGAGTTCGGACCTAATAAGGTTCTCACAGGACTTGTAAAGAAAACACTCAAGGGTGTAAATGCTTACAATATCGAAAACGTAAAAACACTTGAGGGGGCATTTGCATAATGAAAAAATATGCTCTTATAGGATATCCTCTCGGACATTCTATGTCACCGCTTATTCACGATGAATTATTCAGAATAAAAAATCGTGAAAGCTCATACAGTCTTGAAGAAATATCACCTGAGGAGCTTGACGGAAAAGGTGATTTTCTCAGAAGTCTGAACGGATTTAATGTTACAATCCCTCATAAAATCAATGTCATAAAGCAGATAGACGAGCTTGCAGAAAGTGCAGAAAGATATAATTCCGTAAACTGTGTTGCAAATGACGGAGAAAAGCTTATCGGATATAATACTGACTGTGACGGATTTCTTACGGCAACAAAGGAATTTCCGCTTGACAAGAATGTGCTTCTTATCGGCTGTGGTGGTGTAGGCAGAATGATGGCTATTGAAACTGCTCTTCACGGCGGAAGCGTAACGCTTGGAATTATTCCTGAGGCTATGGAAAGCGCACAGAAGCTTAAAGAAGAAATTACAGCAAAAATTCCCGAAGCTGTTGTAAATATTGCGATTATATCAGAGCTTGACGGAAAATATGATGTTATACTTAATGCATCACCTGTCGGAATGTATCCTAAAACTGAGGCTTGTCCTGTTTCAGATGAGATTATTTCAGGCTGTACACACGTTTTTGATGCAGTATATAATCCCGTAAAAACACAGCTTATCACAAAGGCAGAGGCTATGGGAAAGGTTGCTGTCGGTGGAGCTTCAATGCTTGTATATCAGGCTGTAAAGGCTCATGAGATATGGGACGGAGATTTTTATTCAGAGGAAGAAATCAACAAGATTATCAAAGCTGTTGAAGATAAGATAAACGAAGGTCAGGTGAAATAAAATGACGGTTTTTCTCTGCGGATTTATGGGGTGTGGAAAGTCTACAATAGGTAAGCTTCTTGCGAAAGCAATGGGACTTGCATATATAGATTCGGATGAGTACATAGTAGAGCAGGAGAAAATGACTATTCCTGAAATATTTGAGCAATACGGCGAGGCTGTATTCA